>CAJXOL010000028.1 GCA_913057675.1 uncultured Pseudomonadota bacterium
CAATGACTTCGGCGGAGGTGGTTTCAATGACTTCGGCACCGGTGGTGGATTCAATGATTTTGGCGGTTTTTTTGATCCCAATTTCTTCGGGGATATTCTTTTTGACGATCAGTTTGACGATATTTTAGAAAGTGATGAATTTAAAGACTTAGAGGGGCAAGTGCCCGGGGACATCAGCACTCTTTTTCTTAATCAAAACAACATTTTTGAAAATGACTCCGGTAGTATTTTTGCGCAAGTTAATGCTGACTTTGTCGGAACGCCCGTTTTCGGTCTCGGTTCGGGTCAATCGGAAGATACTGATTTATTTACCATCGACCCGTCCACGGGAGAGCTTCAACTTGCAAGTTCCCCCGGAATACCCCTGGTGTTTGATTTTGAATCCCCGGCCGATGTCAGTGCCAACAATATATACAACATCACGCTATCCGTAACGACAGGTACTAATGCCCCGATTTTTCAAAACGTTACTTTGACTGTGGAAAATATCAATGCTTTGTCGGCTGGTAATTTCGTCAACAATCTAGGTCAAACCCCGGGTACGTTCGTCGCATTTGGTTCGCAAGCAGCTTTCATTGCCGCGATGCAGGATGGGACGCTAACCTTTTCTTCCGCGGTAGCTCGCAATTTTGCACAGGGTGGTGGTTTAGAGGTCGGTATTGACACCGTTAATTTAGTAATTAAAACCCTTTCACAAACTGTCGAATTTGATATGGCTGGTACCTTCAGTGGCGTTGACATAGGTGGTGGTACCTTTGCTTCCGGAGACATATTTGTAGATTTGGGTCCGCGCAATTTAAGTGAGTTCGGGACGCAAGTGCCAGGACAGTTCTTGTTTTCTAACGTCGCCAATGGTGGTGGTGCAGGAGAACTCGTTCCCGTTGCTGGTGAAATATTTGACGTGACCGCGACTGTAACAGCTGGTGACCGTGCGATGTCTAGTGTAATTTCATCAGGGCTAAACAATGATATTAGTGGTATTGTTACTGTAAATACCGGAGCAATCATTGGTGAAAGTGCGGCCTTACAATTTGAAGCAACTGCGGTTATCGACATCATAGACGCCGGCAACCTCACTACAGGTGGTCAGGTTGGTATTGGTCAGCCAACAATAGTCGAGTAAAAACCATTAGTCATGCGTAAAGTAGCCGGTAAGTGATTGCCGGCTGCCGACTTTATTTAGAGACTGCTCGTGCCCAAATCGTTATCGACCCACTCGTGGTCTTGCAGGGCACCCCATGATTCAGCGACATTTGTGCGGGAAGGCTGACAACCTAAATTTTAATTTATTCAATATTGATGAAACTATGAGATAACTTCGTTTTGCGGCGAGTCCGAACGACCCTATGGCCATAGATTATTTAAGCCGTATACATTTCGCGATATCAGCCATCGAGGATTTTCGACTCATTGAAATTTTCGTGAAGAAACGATTTCATGTGTTGTCGAAAAGGTTTGCCGCCCAGCCATGAGAAAATTGCAACCAGCACACAAAAGCCTGAAAACTGCAGCTCAAAAAGGATGCGAGGGTCAGAGATCAGCACGTGTACAGTAGGGTCTTGTGTGTAGATGCGTAGCAGGTTGAGTAACGAGGTCCCTATGAAACCTGCGAACAAGCCAATAGCGAGCAGGTGGAATCTAAAGTAGCCCTCGAGTGTCGTTCCATGTTCATTTGTAATAATCTTACCGACGAAAACGGGGATAAATCCATTTAATATTGGTGGCGCATTTTTACGGCTGAGCTTCAGTCTGTCTGGTTCGATCAGTTCTGTTTTTATATCAACGTACCTCTTTGCAGATCGCAAGAGCTGTTCTTGGATCTTTTCTTTTGAGGCTGAGGATCTTAATGTTATTCGTTGGAACATAGTCGACTTAATTACGCACTTTTTAATTTAAGAAACTTAACAAGCGCAATCGCTGCGAGCGGCAGTGAAATTGAGATGCAAGCCACGGTGATGAATAAGGACCCCAACTCATCATAGTTCGCTGCAGTTGTGATCAGGTCCGTTTCTCGGTCTTTTACTTCTCTTGCGACCGTGTACATTTGGTTGAGATACTTTGTGCCCAGTTGCGCTGCAGATAGTGCCAAATTTGAGAAAGATGCCATGACAGCAAAAAATGTAGCCTTTAAATTCTGCGGTGCAGAATGAGCAATCCAGGCCAACATCGGCACCATGGCAATCTGTCCGAGAGGGGATTCCATGGCGGTATCAATTACCGCGATAAAACGCTGATCGACGACGCCATCCGTGACCTGTGCGGTCCAGTAATGGACGCCATAGAACATAGCGATATCGGGAATCATCAATAGCGTGCCCACAATAGCAAGCGCACCTATGACATAGGCAATTGATTTTTCAGCCATGAATTTTCTAAAAATAATCATGCCAAATAAAGCGAGAAAGGACGCAATGAGGGAGAGCTTTGCGATGAAAGACTGATCAAATTCTAGTACGTCGATCATCCACCAAGAAGTGCCAGCACCTGTAGTGGGTACTGCGCGATAAGCAAAAATAATGACAGCGGTGCCAATCAGGACCTGTCGTGCTTTTGGGTCTAACTCTTTCATGAGTTTTGACATCAGGAATAAGATGATGGCTGTAGATATAACGAACACGATTTCTTGTGCGCCTGGTGTGTCGGCTAAGCCAACACTTATCGAGAGTAAAGCGAATGCGAGTCCTCCGCCAAGGATCCACCAATTGACACTCGGTCGCTCACTTTGTACTCGGGTCATTGAGAGCGCTGCATTTTTAGTGTGGCCTGACTTGATGAGGTCACGAATAGCTTTTCTTTGGAGTAGTGATGCGCTGAGGACGCCAAGAATAGAGGATAGAGGTATGAGTAAGCCGATTTGATACACAGACAAATAAGCGAGTAATTTCTCGGCTTCGGGTAACTCAGCAACTCCATTCATCATTGAAACGTTGAGAAGTGCCACAAGCATGCCGCCTATGATGATCGCGAGGCGACCCAACAATTGCATCGTTGTATGCATGGATCGTATACGGGCTGGATCTATGGGCTGACCGTCACGGTCAATGCTCGGAACTGCTTCTACTGTCATCGCGTCCGCAACAACGTCTTGTAAGACATAACCAATGGGTGCAAGTAGTGACGAGGTAATGAACCACGTTTCTGCACTCGCTACCGTTAACATTGCTTCTGTGTGGCCAAGGAGAAGAATCATGATGCCCAAACTGACAGCAATCATCAGCGCGCCGAGGTAGACAAATCCACTTTTGACTTTCCAAAAAAGATCGACAAGATGCCCGACGGGCATCTTGAGCGCCCAAGGCAGCATTGCCCAGAAAGCCAGACCAGCTAAAAACTCTGCAGTAAGTCCGAGTTGCTCTTTAACGTAGAACGATCCAACAATTTGGGTCAGGGGAGATATGCCCGCAGCCACATAGACCATGAGTGGAGGTAAAAAACTGAGTCGAAACTCGCGGGCAAGCCCGAGTATGTGCTGATCAACCCATTTCCAGATACTAGCGATCATGTCTTTTCCTTGCCTATTTTATCTTGGTCTCAGTGGCCCGCTTAGTGCGTGTTTTGATCATGATACTTGTATACCGACCGAGCCTAGTTCTGGAATAGTAAATGTCAGCTCGTCTCCAGGCTGAACAAATTGGGTTTTGATCATTGTTCCTGTCATGATTGTCATGCCTGCCTTGATGATTTGGCCTTGGCCGAGTATTTTATTTGCCAGCCAGGCAAGTGCGTTGAAGGGATGCCCGAGTACGTCGCGGCCATAGCCTTCACCCATTAATTGCCCATTAATGCTAACAGTACCTTTTAAGTTGGCGAGGTCTAATGTTCTCCAGTCATCTTTCATTTTCCCATGTACGAGCCCAGCGTTCCACGCATTGTCCGCAATCAGTGTGAGCACCTCTTGACTGATTCGATCATAGTTGGCGCCTCTGTCATCGACGATCTCGAGCGCAGGTGCAATAGTACTAATTGCATCAGCGATATCGGTTGCGCAATAAGGAGCTTCGCGTTGGGGTAAGTCTATCTTTAGCATAGCTGCGATCTCACACTCAATGCACAGCTGGCCGTAATCCTTGGCAGATAGGGTTACGCCATCGCTGTGGATGAGCTTGCCGTGTAAAGGCCCACTAAACGGTGACGGGAACTGAAGAAGGCTTTGCATGACCTCAGATGTGAGGGCTACTTTGTAGCCAACGATATCGCCTAAGCTAGATTGGCGAAGCTTAAAGAATTCAGACTGGACCGCATAAGCCTCTGATTCATTTTTGGGTCTGATATCTATGGGTAGATCGGCAAAAGCAACGTGTTGACGGTGCTGCTCCAATAAAAAACTGGCGGCTTTAAGGGCGATTTTAGATTGACTGTTCATGGTTCGACCATTCTCTCATGTGTATTCGGGATAGGCGCTTGGAGGCTGAGTAAAGTCGCGCTTCTTTTTTGTTAGTTCTTTAGTGTAACATTCAATATTTCCAATCTCATGGCTTTGTTTTAGGCTCTTCTCACACTTTTACTGAGGAGTGAGATACCTAAGATTAAAGTATTGATAAGTGATTTATGTTTCCTCTTCGTTTTTTATTACTGGTAATGGCATTCACTTTAGTGTCTCCACTGGCGCCCCAGACGTTCGCTCAAAGTGATGATGAATCGCGGGTGTTGAGTCTAGAGGATGAATATGTCTATGGGCGTAATCGCGGACCCAAGTTGGGATACATTCAACCCGAGGTGTTTGAGCCCTTGTCGGACCCACTTTACCGCGCTGGATACAAGAATTATCGATCGGTTGGTGTGACTGGTGAGCAGCAAAAAATGACTGCTATGAAGCGAACTGAGTCGCTAGGTTCAATTCTCGCTTGCGCGGATGGTTGGTTTTGGCCTTTTTCGCGTACAGCGCGTAAAAATGAACCTGCTGGGTTGGAGATCGAGATATTAAAATCGGTGGCAGAAAAGCATAGCCTGGATGTCGAGATGATGTGGGTGAACATGTCTACTCGATTTGGTTATGGGGCACCAGGCGGAGCGTTTGATTTATCTATTAATCGAGGACTCTGCGATCTTGTGCTTGGTCTTACTGTAACGGGTTCCGACGAGCATCAACTAGACCCCAGTGAGGTTATTTATACAAAGCCGTATATGAGTACAGGCTTTGTGCTCGTGACCCGAGGAGCGATTCCAGGATTGACCAGTTTGGATGACGTTAAGAGGATGAACATCAAGATTGGTTTGCCTGCATATTCTCCCATGAGTGATTACGCGGACGAAAATGATATTCCGCATGAAACATTTTTTCAGAATTTTAGAGTGATTGACGCTATGCTCGATGGCAAGGTTGACGCGGCGATGATTTGGTCAGGTGCAATATCGCAAGCAAAATTAAACCGTCCTGATGGTGACCTTCGAATGGTGGAGGGATATGTACCAATTCCGGAGATGCGTTGGGACAGCGCATGGGTGCTTAAAAACACGGAAACAGAGTTTAAGAAATTTATTGATGATGCCTTTGACGAGATGCTTGAGTCGGGTGAGATCAAACGGATTGTTGAGCGTTATGGCATGCCGTTCTTCCCCCCTTCCGAATAAATATCGGTTGATATAAATATAAATGTTCATTTTTGAGGTTGATGAGAGGAAAAACTGATGGATTTTGAAACAATCATATATTTCAGCAAAATGTCCGGAGGTTTGTTGCCTTTAATGGGACTTCTACTTCTAGTTACGATCATAGTTATTTTGGAACGATTGTATTTTTATCATCGTGTGGTCAGAAGTGGATCAACTCTCGAACACGACCTTAACGTCATTGAATATCAGAACGCAGATCAACTCAAAAAGTTAGAGGAGCACTACGACGCGACGCTACAAGTAGCGCTCATAAAAGCGGCTACCTCAGCTAAGGGTAACGATGCGGAGGAGATGGGTCGGAAAATAGAGGAATCCATTATGTGGGAGCTACCTAAATTGGACCGTGGTATCTGGGTTCTAGATACGTCTGTAACGCTGGCGCCACTCATGGGGTTGTTGGGCACTATTATTGGTATGGTCCATGCGTTCGATATATTGGGTACAACTGATGGCACTGGAAGCTCTACAAAAATGGTGACAGGTGGAATTGCTGAGGCGTTGGTTGCAACTGGAGCTGGGCTTCTAATCGCGATTGTCGCGGTTCTGTTCCTTAACCATTTCAATAAGCGTATTCGCGTCGCGGTCCATCAAATGGATTTAATGAAAACTATGCTCATTAATCGTTTTCACGGAAATCCCTAGACACACTGTTGATCAGGTAATCCCACCAATTATTATGTTGAAAAATATCCATGTTTAGACGAGACAGAAATAGTTACTTTGCGGCAGAGCGTCCTAGAGTCGAGGTCATCCCTATGATTGACATCATGATGTTTCTCTTGGTTTTTTTCGTTGTGTTATCGATAAACATGATTGCTGGGACCGGCTTGGAGATGAATCTTCCAGGGTCGAAAACAACTCAAGATATCGAAGAGTCGACGATTACAGTCGGCGTTAAAAAAGATAACCAATTCGTTGTGGACGGTGAAACAATTTCGGGTGAGAGTTTAACTTCTAAGTTGCTTGAGCTTAAGAAAGACCGGAAAGTTTCAGTGATTATTGCAGGTGATAAAGACGTGCAATTAGAGACGCTAATTAACGTCATGGATAGTGTTCGCGGCGCGGGCATCAACTCTGTGGGTATTGCTGCGATAGCAGCTGGCCAATAGGGTTAACGAAGAGGCCGCACATGTTTGGTAAATACCGCCAAGTCAAAGCACTTTGGCCTGATCTCCACATAAAAGAGAAAAGGTTCCTACCTCTATGGGCAGCCCTTATGCTGGCCTTATTGTTACAGGTAGCGCCCTTTCTTGGTGGATATCTATACGGGTTATGGAGCCCACAGATAACTCTTGATGAGCAGGAAGAGTTACCTGAGATAAAAATGACAGTTCAATTGGACGCGAGACCTCCTCTTGAGACTCCGAAGCCGCCCCCGCCAGAACCGGAAGTAGAGGAATTACCAGCGCCTGAGCTAAAAAAAATAAAAAATACTATTCCACTCGAACAACCGAAACCCTTACCCGATGAGGTTTTAGCGAAGATTGCATTACCAGCGCCTGAGGAGGAAGAAGATGAAGAGCCAGCGCTTCCATCTGTCTTTCAGGATGCGCGGCCAGTGAAAAAAACACCATTTCCTAAATACCCTAGAGAGGCTGAGGATAACAGCGTGGAGGGGGATATTACCGTACGCATTATGGTTAACGGTGAAGGGCGGGTTATGGATGTCCAAGTACTCAGCGCCAACCCTCCTGGCGTCTTCAATCAGGAAGTGTTAAATAGTGTGCGCGAATGGAAGTTCAAGCGGGATGGCACTATTGCTGAATTTGAGCAAAAGTTTATTTTCGAGATTGATCCTTGGACGAAATATTGAGTATTTAAAGAGATGAATCAATGATGTGGCCGGTATGTTTAGGGGGCATCTGTCGGGTTGATCAACTAATAATTCTTATTCAAGGTTCATAGTTAGATTAATCTTTAAACTTTGAACAATAATCCCTGACTGCTTGATAATCGTCGATATCGAATATCCACGGTTTACCCTGTGCGGCGGGAATCGCTTCGCCAACGCCCATTCTTCCTTTATATAACGTCATCCAATGTTGTTTTTGACGATACGGTTTACCTTCCTTGCACTCATATTGCATGTAAGCAACAGCGGATATCACTTCACCTTCCCATTCTATGGGGTCTATAAGCCATTGCACGTGGAAGCGTTTCTTCATGCGATCTACAGCTAGCGAATCTCTAGTCCAGTAAAGATTAGATTCTTGTGCGTCGCCCAGTGATATAACTTCCATTTTTTGCCACTCATCGGCCAACGCTGGGAAACTAAACAACATGGACAGTAACAGTAGATAACGCATCTCAATCTCCTAGGGGTGCACTTGTTGGGAGGGTAGATTGTACCTTACCCATTTGATCTGATATGACTCCTTTGATCTTTGCGGACAGTAAGGTAAAGCTGAGGATGTTAAACAGTAAGGTTGCCTGATCTGAAAATGAGGAAAGTGATATTGAGTGACTAACGAATAGCAAACAGGGACGTCGTGTAAGATAAAAAAAAGCCCGATTAAATCGGGCTTTTTTCGTTATCCGTTCCTAATTCTAACCATAAACAGCTTGTGGCAGCCACGTAATGATTGAAGGGAACACCACGCATAAGAACACAGCTAAAGCCTGTATGCCCAAGAAGATCAGTGCAGACCTGAAGATTGTTGCCATACTGATTTCTGGGGGGCAGACTCCTCTGAGGTAGAACAGTGCATAACCAAACGGTGGAGTCAAAAAAGACATTTGCATATTCACTAAGTAAATAACGCCGAACCACAGAACCACCACGCTGCTGTCAACACCTGGGAGACCAAATAGCCCATCAAATGTTAATGATTGGATGATAGGGATAAAAATAGGCACGGTGAGTAGCAGGATTCCTACCCAGTCCAAGAACATGCCCAGGAAAATAAGAATAACCATCATGAGAAGCAGGATCCCGTAAGGACTTAGACCTGTTCCTAATATCGTCTCAGTAATAAAATCTTGCCCGCCTTGCAGGATGAAAAAGCCTACAAAAACGGATGCTCCGAAGATGATCCACAACACCATTGCAGAGGCGCGTGCTGTTGTTATGGAGGCCTCTCTTAGCGCCTGAAGGGAAAAGCGTTTATGCAGTATGGCTACGAGGATGGCACCAAATGAGCCAATGCCCGCAGCTTCTACTGGTGTCGCAATCCCACCAAAAAGTAATCCAAGCACTAAAAAAACTAAGAATATTGGTGCGATTAGATTTCTAAATAGCTTCAGTTTTTGAGCGAATGATACGCGTTCTTGAACGGGTAGTGCCGGACCTAGTTTCGGGTTTAACATAGTTCTAAAGAGCACGTAGGCTATGTACATACTCGAGAGCATTAATCCTGGAACGAGTGACCCGAGATAGAGTTGTCCGACTGATTGTTGGGCGATAACAGCGTACAGAATCGCGAGAATAGACGGCGGAATAAGAATGCCTAAGGTTCCTCCCGCCATGATGGAGCCAAGTGCGATCTTGTGGTCGTAGTTACGTTTTAGCATCGCAGGTAGGGCGATGATACCCATAGTCACCACAGCCGCTCCGATCACTCCGACCATCGCAGCAAGAATTGTGGACGCCAGAATAGTGGCCGCAGCAAGTCCGCCGTTTAGTCCCCCCATCCATTTGTAGACGACGTCGAACATCTCCTCAATGAGTCCTGCCTTTTCTAACATGGACGCCATAAATATGAACAGCGGAATAGCGGCTAGATCAGCGTTAGACATCAATGGGTAGATGCGGGTAGGTATGATATTCACCATGGTTTGTCCACCAACCAGATAAATAAAGACCACACCTAGACCGCCGACCACGAATGCCATTGGGAGGCCTGCCATGAGGAGTAACGCTAACGATCCAAACATCAGGAACGTGAGTGTCTCAATTTCTGTCTCCATCAGTGATTCTGCAAATGAAAACAGGAAGCGTTCTTCCTCGTACGGATCATAGAAGAGTATGTTGATCAGTTCCACGCAGCATACGAACAAGAGCCCAAAAGTCGAGATTGTTAGAGCCCACTTCAAAAAACCATTAGGGTTAACTTGGCTGGGAGTATTTGATGGGGTCATACGGCACCTCCCGATATTTTTCTGAATAATTGAATGTCTTTAATAAGCTTGGATAGACCTGCGAGTGTCAACAAGATGGCGCCAAGCACCATCATGCCCTTCACAGGATAAATTTGTATTTGCCAAGTCTCCTCAGTGACCTCTGACATGTCGAAAGAGTCAAAGAAGAACCGCCAGCAAGTTCCTGCTAGAGCGAGGGCAAAAATGAAAAAGAAGATAGAAGAGAAAATGTCTGTTGCAACCTGGCCGATCCGTGACATCTTGATATACACCACATCTACCCTGACGTGATCGCCGTGCAGCAAGGCAAATCCACCAGCCAATAGGTACTGCATCCCAAAGAGTAAATAGGAGGACTGGTGCGCCCAAATCGTAGGTGAATCAAAAATATATCGTGAGACCACTTCAAAGAAATAAACGCAGACTGCATTAACCGTCCACAAGGAAACAAAAAGTCCTGAGGCGTTTGAAGTCCAATCTAACAGCCGTGTGAGTACATTGCCTTCGTACTCATTATCTTCTGGTTTGAGCTCATTTATTTTTGCGCCGTTTGAGAACCACATAAAGATGAATGGCATGATGGCGAGCCATCCCCAGTAAATCCAATGAGGTAAGACAAAATTCGTGGTTTGATCCATATTTTTCTCTCAGTTATTCTAGATAAGAAAACGGCGGATAAGTGTTTATCCGCCGTCGTATCATGTGTAACGTTCTAATTATTAGAGCTTCAAGCCCTTCACGTCATCCTCAGTGAGGTAACCCATGTAAGGGTTGAGCATGAAGTCTTGCTGTAACTTGAAAATGCGTGAAGCATCTTTATCTTTCTTAGCCCATTCATACCAAACAGGTACTGCAGCTTTACGGAATTGAATAACCTCTTCTGCGGAAAGCCGCTGCACTTGGGTACCTTTACTTAGGAATTTCTCCATAGCAATGGCGTTCGCTTTCTGAATGTTCACATAGTGGTAAACAGAATAGGTTTTAACTTGCTCTTCAACAAAGGTTTGCATTTGTGGTGAAAGACGCTTCCACGCTCTCATGTTGACAGTCAAATCCATCACGTCCACTGGTTGATAGAGCGAAGTTTGTCCCGGAGGGCCTGCGCATATGATGTAATTTGTGACTTCAGCGAAACCAAGGTCGTAATTGATGGCAGGTCCTACATAATCAGCAGCATCTACGGTACCTTTCTCTAGCGCAGGATAGATGTCCGAGCTTGGTAGGCTTGTAGTGCTTACGCCAAATTTCTCGAAGACTTGTGCAACCATGCCTCCAGGCAATCTGATTTTCATACCCTTCAAATCCGAAAGCGATTTTACGGATTTTTTCGAGTGAATGATGTTGCCATCATGGTGAATAGGGCCGACATAAAATAGACCTTTTTTCGCAAAAATTTCTCGTGTCATTTCTAACATGTTTAAACCATAGAACATGGTGTCCCATTGGCTGGTCTGGTCTGGCCCTGCAGGATATGATGTCAAGAATACTGATGCTGGAATTTTTCCTGACCAATAAATTGTGAACGGGTTCATTGCCTGCAATACGCCGGTTCGAACTGCATCAAATAAGGCACTATTATCCGCGGCTACTGATCGAGCTGGGAAAGGCTTGATTGCGAGTTCTCCACCAGATCTTTCTTTAAAGCTATTAGCCCAGTCTTCGAAGAGTTTATATCCTGTGGTTCCGGCATCCCAACTGGTTTGTACTTTCCAAGTTATTGTTTTTGCCGCCTGAGCATTCCGAATAAATGGGGCACCAATCAATGCTGCGCCTAGTCCTGTTTTTAATAGTCCCCTGCGGGTAACACTTGGCTTCTCCTCGATTTTGTTGTTGGGTAGCGTCTTTGCCATATCCAAATCCCTTAATTGTATTAATTAGACTAAATTTTCAGGTAACGCAGGTTACGCTCTGATAATTCGTAAGCGACTATGATGATAGATAAACGCTTGCTATTCAAGTTTTAACCTCGAATTTTGTCATCTACTCAATAGAAATGTTCTAATTTGTTTTAGACTGCTTTCCCATAATGTTGTGTGTTTTGATTTATTTTTCTTTGGTTTACACTAGTTTATGTTTAAATTTGCAAACACACTTAACTTAATCTAGGAAAATATAATGCCGGCAATTTCACAACGTTCTAGTCAATTGGGGACAGAGAATGCCTTTGTTGTTTTGGCTGAAGTGGGGGATCTCCAAAGGCAGGGCAAGGACATTGTGTCTTTTTGCATCGGAATGCCTGATTTCCCAACACCTCAGAATATTCAAGATGCAGGTATTAATGCCATTCGCGGCGAAAAACATGGGTATACGCCATCGGCAGGCATCCCCGAATTAAGGCAAGCGGCCGCACAATATCTTAATAAGACCCGTGGGCTGGATTATAACGCTGAGGACGTGGTAGCTGCTGCGGGGGCTAAGCCTTTCATCATGTACTCAATACTGGCCACCACTGATTACGGTCAGGAGCATGAGGTCATTTATCCCAATCCAGGATTCCCGATATATGATTCTCAAATAAAGGCCCATGGAGCGATACCGGTTCCTTTGCACTTGCGGGAATCAAGGGGTTTTAATTTCGATCCGGCAGAATTGGATGCAAAACTAAATGATAAGACCCGTCTGCTTATTCTCAATTCTCCTCAAAATCCAACCGGGGGTATTGTTACTAAATCTGAGTTAGCCGTTATTGTTGAGATCCTTAATGAATATCCAAACGTATGGGTATTTTCAGACGAGATTTATTCGCAATTATGTTTTGAAGAGTCCTTCACCTCAATAGCGAGTTTCCCTAGCATGAACGAGAGAACTATTGTGGTTGATGGGTGCTCGAAAACTTGGGCAATGACCGGATGGAGGCTTGGATTCGCTGCGAATAAAACGCTTGCGCCAATTTTCACAAATTGGGTGACCAATACTGAGTCGTGTGCCTCGCATATTACGCAGTGGGCCGGGGTTGAAGCCCTTAACGGTGATCAGTCCGGGGCGGAGATGATGCGGTCAAAGTTTCTTGAGCGACGTGATTTGATCGTTGGCCTTTTGAATAAGGTTCCGGGTGTCACTTGTCTTAATCCGGGTGGTGCATTTTATGTGTGGCCCAATGTGACTGAGGCGTGCGACCTGATAGGTGCTAACGATTCTGAAGATTTTAGGCAGCGACTGCTGCATGAGGCAGGAGTCGCTGTGTTGGCGGATATTCATTTTGGAAAGCGTGTGCCTGATGATGGGCAACATATCAGATTCAGTTATGCCGCCTCTAACGAAAATATCATCGAAGGTGTAGCACGATTGGATGCCTTTATTCGCGACAATACTAGGTAGTCAAATATTTAGTTTGAGCCTTATTGGTTACGCTGCAAATTTGTGGGCGTGTTCGCGTACGTTGTGGAACTCAATATCAGGCCACCGTTCCATGGTTAAATCTAGGTTGGGTTTGGATGTAGCTAAAAATGCCAAACTTCCAGAGGCATCGTGAGCCAAATTTCCGGCCAGTTGTCTTTCAAATTCGATCAGTTTCTTTTTATTGGATGCGGTGATCCATCGGGCGCCATAAAAACTAAGGGACCGAGTGCTCGCGTCAACGCCATATTCTGCTTTTAGACGATGTGCGACGACTTCAAACTGTAATAATCCGACCGCACCTAGAATCATTTCGTTACCGATGATGGGTTTGAAAACCTGTATAGCACCCTCTTCGCCGAGTTGTTGTAGCCCTTTTTGCAGTTGTTTCCCTTTTAGCGGGTCCTTTAATGTGACACCTTGAAATAATTCGGGCGCAAAATATGGAATGCCCGTAAAAGATAATGATTCTCCAACCGTGAAAGTGTCTCCAATATCAATGCTTCCGTGATTGAGAAGGCCGATGATGTCGCCAGGCCAGGCATCTTCAACAGTTTCACGTCTTTGAGATAAGAAGCTTACAACTTGACCCGCTCGGATTTCCTTGCCGCTTCGGACGTGCAGTAATTTCATACCTCTTGAGAAGCGTCCCGAACAAACGCGCAGAAAAGCGATCCGATCACGATGCTGCGGGTCCATGTTGGCTTGTATTTTAAATACAAAGGCAGAAAAATTGCTTTCCTCAGGCTCAACCGACCGCTCAATGGCAGGGCGTGCGCGAGGCGAGGGCGCGTCGTCAACCAAGGCTTCAAGAGCTTTTATGACGCCAAAATTGTTCATTGCCGAACCAAAAAAAACGGGGGTGAGTTCGCCCTCAAGAAAATATTCCCTGTCAAAATGTCTGCCATCTGCTTGCAAAAGACTGATCTCATCCTGAGTATCGCTGACTTCAGCCGAGAACCGAGCATCGACCATATCTTGGTCTAAGCCTTTGATGGCAGATACGCTTCTTTGGTCTGGATTATTCGGATCGAAGAGCAACGTTTCTTGCCTTGCTAAATCGTAAATTCCAGCTAGTCTTTTCCCCATTCCGATGGGCCAGGTGATTGGCGCACAATGAATGTTGAGTACCGATTCAATTTCATCGATGATTTCTAAGGGATGCCTACCTTCGCGATCAAGTTTATTAACAAAAGTGATGATGGGGGTGTTTCTTTGCCGACAAACCTCTAATAATTTTATGGTTTGTGCTTCGACGCCCTTCGTACAGTCGATAACCATTAATGCCGCATCAACCGCGGTTAATACTCGATAGGTATCTTCCGAAAAATCCCTATGTCCGGGTGTGTCCAACAGATTAATGACGCAATCACGGTATTCAAATTGCATCACTGAGCTTGCGACTGAGATACCTCGTTCTTTTTCGATGGCCATCCAGTCTGAGGTTGCATATTTGCTGGATTTTCTTGCTTTAACAGTTCCTGCAGCTTGTATCGCACCGCCAAATAGCAATAATTTTTCCGTTAACGTTGTTTTTCCAGCATCAGGGTGAGAAATGATCGCGAAGGTCCTACGTCTCTTTGCCTCCGTTTCGACTTCTTTTTTTGTCTGTTCCACAGGTTTGGTTTACGTACTCAGTTAATGTGTTTGATATTCGTCTAAGGATGCGCATTCTAACGCCCATGCGTTATTCATGCCACGCATTCATAAGAACAGTGTTTAGCGTTTTGATGTGTCTACAGGTAATCGCTCCATTAAAATGTCTTGAAAACGCATTTCAATTGCAGGCTTTATTTTGGAGTGTGTGAGAATGTAAAAATGCTTTTCTTGAATTGCTGTAAGGACATGATCTGCGACTTGTTCTGCTGTGATTTTTCCAGACTCAACCGCTTTTTTAAGATTGTGTTCCATTTCTACTTCGCTCGCAGATTTGGTGCGTTTGTCTTGGAGGTGTTCTGGTCGGTTGCGTTCTGAATCGGCGATGCCTGTAGGAACGTAGGCAGGGCATAAAAGGGAGCAGCTCACGTGTTCCGACACGCTTGTTAAATCGTGATGTAGACATTCGGTCATTGTGACGACCGCATGCTTTGTTGTGCAGTAAAGCCCCATGCCGTTAAATGACATCAATCCTGCGACTGAGGCTGTATTGACTATATGCCCTTCTTCTTTTTGATTGAGCAAAATGGGTGTGAATACACGGAGGCCGTGGATGACCCCCCAAACGTTGGGGCCGAAAGCCCATTCCCAATCTTTTGTTGAATGCTCCCAGATGAGTCCGCTAGGAGCGACGCCCGCGTTATTACACACGATATTTACACACCCAAAGTGTTCCAGAGTCCGACGTGCAAGATTTTCAACGTCTTCACCACGTGATACGTCGCATGTTACGCCTAGTGCGGTCACGCCAAGGTTTTTAAGATCTGAAATGGCTGTGTTTAGTCGTTCTGTTTCAATATCTGCAAGGACGATCCTCATGCCTTCTCGCCCAAAACGTTTGGCCATGGCAAGTCCGAGGCCGCTGGCCCCCCCAGTGATGACTGCCACTTTGTTGTTAAGGTTTTTCATCTTTTAATCCAAAATTTATGTTTTCTGAGCCTAGTATGCCATGACCGTGAGATAATAAATAAGAAGGAGATATTTAAAAATGCACGAGCAATTTATCGGTACCCGGGCAGTTGACCCCAAGCAGCAATTTAATCTCGATCGTTTAGGAGAATATTTAAGCGCGCACATGGAGGGGTTCAAAGGCCCTATCGAGCTTGAGCAATTCAGTGGTGGACAATCCAATCCAACTTTCTTACTCAAGGCCTCAAGCGGTGAGTATGTGTTGCGGCGAAAGCCGCCGGGAAAATTATTGCCATCAGCGCATGCGGTTGACAGAGAGCATCGGGTCATGAGTGCTCTCTACCCTACTGATGTTCCAGTCGCAAGAATGTATTGCCTGTGTGAGGACGAGGCAGTTATCGGGACGGCTTTTTATGTGATGGAATTTGTGCAAGGTCGTGTCCTTTGGGATGGTCTGCTGCCAGAATTGGATCGAGAAGAGAGATCCAGCATCTATGATGAGATGAACCGTGTTATCGCGGCGCTGCATGCCGTTGACCACGCTGCTGTGGGGCTCGAGTCCTTTGGCCGCCCGGGTAATTTTGTTGAGAGACAAATCAGTCGATGGATTAAACAATATCGTGCCTCAGAAACGGAAAACATTGAAGCGATGGAGAACCTCATTCAGTGGTTACCCGACAACGTACCCCAAAGTGACGAGATCTCTATCACTCATGGTGACTATCGATTAGATAACATGATTTTTCATCCTACGAAACCAAAGGTTTTAGCGGTACTGGACTGGGAGCTATCAACGTTAGGTCATCCCGTGGCGGATCTCGCGTATCACTGTATGTACTGGCGACTAACGCCTGGAGAGTTTCGTGGTATTGCTGGTGTAGACCATGAGCAAAGCGGAATTCCGCATGAAGAGCAATACGTTGAACGTTATTGCCAGCGCACTGGCAGAACTTCAATTGAAAATTGGGACTTCTATATTGCATACAATATGTTTCGATTGGCCGGTATTCTTCAAGGAATCATGGGGCGTGTTAAAGATGGCACTGCTGCTAGTGCGCACGCCGTAGATCAAGGTAAACGAGCTCGCCCTATGGCCGAGGCAGGTTGGAGACAGGTTGAGAAAACCCTAAGCAAACCTTCAGTATTAGGCTGAATTCAGAGGGTTGAATCGGAGGTTTCATACCTCTTGCTTTTGACGCCACTCTAAACGATAATCATTCTCATTGATAATTCGATTGAGGTAGGGGATACATGTACTTATGTGTGTGTCGGGCCGTCCGAGAGTGCGAAGTTGATTATGCTATTGATCAAGGTTGCAGGACGTTCAAGGACATCTCGGAACAAACCGGATGCTCTAAGGAGTGCGGTCAGTGCGCGCAGACCGTGAAGTGTTATATAGACCAACGTTTTGAGTCTTTCCTCGGGGAGATACACTCCGTCTAGTCGAGTGGGCAGACATATCATCTGGCGTATCAAATCTCTTTTAAAATATTTAAATCGTCACAAAATAAGGACTAAAGTATGCGAGCGGTACTGTGCAAAGAGCTAGGAATGCCTGATGGTTTAGTTTTGGAGGAAGTGCCAGACTTGGTGCCAGATTCGGGTCAGGTTTTGATAGCCGTTCAGGCCTGCGGGGTAAATTTTCCAGATACGCTCATCATCCAAGGCAAATATCAGTTTAAGCCGGATCTGCCATTTTCTCCCGGTGGAGAGGTGGCAGGAGTGGTTAAGCAGCTTGGCCCTGATGTGGACACTCTGAAGGTTGGTGATCGAGTCATTGCATTTTCAACATGGGGCGGCTTTGCTGAGGAGTTGATTGTTGATCAAAGCCGGACTGTGATGATATCTGACAAAATGGATTTTGAAAAAGCATCCGCATTCGTTTTGACTTATGGTACAAGTTATCATGCGCTGAAGGATCGTGCGAAGCTGCTACCCGGTGAGACTCTCCTGGTGCTTGGAGCCTCTGGAGGTGTTGGAATCGCTGCAATTCAATTAGGTAAAGCCATGGGTGCAACGGTAATCGCCGCGGCATCAAATGCGGAAAAATTGTCTGTTTGCAAGGATAACGGCGCAGACCATTTAATCAATTATGCGGAAAGTGATTTGCGTCAGTCTGTTAAAGAAATCACACAAGGTCGTGGGGTTGATGTGGTTTACGATCCTGTGGGTGGTTCATTTTCAGAGAAAGCACTTCGAGATATGAGTTGGGGTGGGCGATTTTTAGTGGTTGGTTTTGCCGCAGGCGAGATCCCAAAAGTGCCGCTTAACCTGCCATTACTCAAAGGATGTTCTGTTGTGGGTGTTTTTTGGGGAGAGTTTACTAAGCGTGAGCCTGCATTGAACAAAAAGAACAACCAAGAATTGATGGCGTTGTTTGATCAAGGAAGAATTTCTCCGCACATTCATAAGGTTTATCCTCTGGAGCGGGCGAGTGAGGCGCTTAACGAATTGCTGCAAAAGCGGGTTATGGGCAAAGTGGTGCTCTCGACCAGTCGTTAGTGTTCGCACAAGAATGAATAACGATTGGTTCAAGCTAATTGGAATTCCCATAGCGACTGTAGCTGTATCTGGCCACGTCTATGCGGCGGAATATTTGAGCGTAGAACAGGCGCAAAAATTAATGTTTAGTAATTCAGCTGTATTTGAAAAGTCAGACGTCAATCTCAATAGGGCTGCAAAAAAAGCAATTAAAGACGCTTCTGGCGTCATGATGGATCGAAGTGTTTTGCCTGCTTGGAAGGTTTTTGATGGTGGCAACTTATCGGGATATTTTATTGTGGATGAGGTCATCGGGAAGCATGAGTACATCACTTATGCGGTAGCCCTCAGTCCAACAGGTGAAGTGAGGCAGGTCGAGATTCTGGTATATCGAGAGAGTTATGGTTACGAGGTGCGCAATCCCCGTTGGCGTGCGCAGTTTGTGGGTCATAAAGCTGGAACAACTCTCGACCTTGGAGAGGAAATTAAAAACATCTCCGGGGCAACTATGTCTTGTCGGCATATCACAGAAGGGGTGAATCGGGTTTTGGCCGCTTATGATCTCTACCTCAAATATCAGTAAACGAGCACGACCACTTCTTGGCACAATCGTTGAGATTGGAGTGCAAGACCTTCATGAAGAAATAGCGCAAAAATTCATTTCTGATGCATTTGCTCAGATAGAACGTATTCAGCGTTCGATGAGCCGATATGATGATCGTAGCGAAGTGAATAAAATTAATGGTCTCGGCGTTAATGCTGATCTGGTGGTTTCCTCAGATTTGTGGGCAGTACTTGACTTGGCGCAGGATATTTCAAGACGCAGTGAAGGGGTATTCAGTATCTGTATCGAGGGTGAAATCAACGGTGATTTGTTGCGTCTAATGGATGGTGATCGAGTACTTCGTTTGCAGACTGGTTTGATTGATCTGGGTGGCATTGCCAAAGGTTATGCAGTAGATCAAGCTATTGAATCCTTGAAGGGTTGGGGGGTTGAGTCGGCTTATGTGAACGCCGGTGGTGATGTTAGGGCGTTCGGCAAACCTTACCCAATATTTGTTCGACATCCGTTAAGACCTCATGAGTCTGTGGCATCGTTGGATATAGTTGATGCCGCGTTTGCAACCAGTGCTTCGTACCAACGGCATGCTAAATATAATCAGTCGGGCACAATAATTGATCCCAGAAGTAAGCAGCCTGTTGCGGCAGGTGCTTCAGCGTCAGTGATGGCGTCCACTTGTGTTGTGGCTGATGCACTTGCAAAATGTATGTTGATGATGATCAACGAGGAGGGTGAATTGCTACTCAGTGAATTTAATGCCTTTGGTTTTTTGGTGCAAGGTGAGCAGGTAACGAGTTATCCAAAAACGGCGGAAGTGATGCCAAATGTTGCCCATTAAAATAGGTCGTTTTCACGAATGGTTTCTTTATGTCGTTGGTGGCATCCTGACGCTATCGGGTGCATTGTGGGTTTATTTTCATTACTTCATTCGTATCGAAGGTGATTTTGGGCCGATACATCATCCGATGGAGCGAGACTTGCTGTCGATTCATGGAATATCTGCGGCGCTCATGATGATTGGGTTTGGAAGCGTACTCCCCGGACACGTCTCACGAGCATGGTCTATGCGTCGAAATCTGTGGTCGGGAATTTTTATGTTCGCCACTATGGTTATTCTTAGTGCATCGGGGTATTTCTTGTATTATTTGGGTAATGAAAGCGTTCGATCAGTGACGGCGATCGTCCACTGGGCGATCGGCTTGGCGTTGCCGATTATTGCTGTTGTTCATATTCAAAGAGGTCTTAAATCTCGTAGAAAGTAATAACCAATATTTATTAATGGTGCAGAATTTCATGGCAGATTCAAAAGATATGAGTCAAGGCATCACAAGGAATTTAACTAATTATGGTGATCCAGGATTCGCTGCGTATCTGCGTCGTTCATTTGCCAGATCTATGGGGTACTCCCTGGATAGCTTAAGTCGGCCTATTATTGGTATAGCCACATCGCCAAGCGGTTTTAATAATTGTCATCGGTCGATGCCAGACTTGGTTGAGGCGGTTAAAAGAGGTGTTTTGAAAAGTGGCGGCCTGCCTATTGAATTCCCAACAATCTCGCTGGGTGAAGTATTCCTGTCGCCTACTAGCATGATGTTTCGAAACTTGATGTCCATGGATGTTGAGGAGATGTTGAAGGCGCAACCTATTGACGCATGCGTTGTAATTGGTGGGTGCGATAAAACAGTACCAGCTCAGCTCATGGGTATTGCTTCAGCAAATATTCCCTCAATACAGCTGGTGACCGGGCCCATGTTAGCCATGCCGTTTGAAGGCGAGCAGTTGGGCGCGTGTACTGACTGCCGCCGATTTTGGGGTAAGTACCGTGCCGGTGAGATTTCTGATGCCAAGATTAATGAAATTGAAGGTAAATTGGCAACTACAGCCGGAACTTGTGCAGTCATGGGTACGGCGAGCAGTATGGCCTGCATCACTGAGGTTCTTGGGATGAGTTTACCTGGGAGTGCAGCTATACCTGCAGTCCATGCTGATCGACTTCGTTTAGCAGAGGCCTGTGGTGAGCGTGCTATGGAGATGGCTGTTTCTGGCGCTCCTCTACCTCACGAAATTATCACATCGAAATCAGTAGAAAATGCGCTAAGAGTGTTGCTTGCAATCAGCGGTTCAACCAATGCAGTTGTCCATTTAGCTGCGATTGCTGGTAGACGTGGAATTGATCTGCCGTTAGAGCATATCAATCGTATTTCCGATGAAACGCCGGTATTGGTCAATTTAAAACCGACAGGCGAACATTACATGCAAGATCTATTCGGAGCTGGTGGGCTTACCGCGGTGCTGCACGAATTAAAACACCAATTGCATCTCGACTGCTTGACGGTGACGGGTGAGACGCTTGGTCAATGGTTGTCGGAAACTCCCAAATGGGTCGACCGGAAGATTGTTCGTGCGTTTGACGATCCATATCAAAAAGAGGGTGGATTAATCGCACTGTTTGGTACGCTCGCCCCAACAGGAGCGATACTCAAGCGAGCAGCTGCTGACTCAAATCTTTTCGAGCGCACCGGAAGAGCGGTAGTGTTTGATTCATTGGAAGATTTAAGTAAGCGCATTGACTCTGAAGATTTAGATGTATCAGAAGACGACTTTTTGGTTTTAAAAAATGCTGGGCCTAAAAGTGAGACCTGCATGCCTGAGGCTGGGTATTTACCGATCCCTAAAAAACTTGCAGCCCGAGGAGTTAAGGATATGGTGCGCATCTCAGATGCGAGAATGAGTGGAACTGCCTTCGGGACTGTCGTGCTACACGTATCTCCTGATGCAGCCTCCGGTGGGAACCTGGCATTTGTACAAACGGGCGATACCATCAGATTATCGGTGAAAGAGAAGACATTAGATTTGCTGGTGTCTGAGCAAGAATTAGATCGTCGCAAGAAAAGCTGGACGATGCGCGCGACTCCTTCTAGGGGGTATGCTCGACTCTATTACGAGACGGTTACTCAGGCCCCACTCGGATGCGATTTTGAATTTTTGCGTTTTAAATGATGGTTGTTAGGCGCTAACGCATTGCTTTAGGGCTAGCTCTTCTCAATGCCACACCATTGCGTCATGAAGTGACATAAAACTCTGCTAACGTCCATCGTACTCTGGATCGAGACCGACTCATCAATTCCGTGAATATTTAATGCTTCTGGTCCATAGCAAGTTGCGGGAATGTGCCCATACAATTGAAATGTCCGCACATCAGTTGTTGCTGCGCTGGCAAATAGTTCTGTCGGACGGCCTAAATGAGATTCATGAGTGTTGCTTAATAGATTAATAAATTCGCTATTGGTGTCAACAACACAGCCAGGTGATTGGAATCCGCGATACGTTATTGCGTGATTAATGCTTTTTAAGTTGGTGTCGCGCTCAGTAGCGACGTTTAAATAATCCTCAATTAATTGCCTCACCTCTTGTGGTGATTGTCCGGGGAAGAAGCCGCAACGAATGTCTATTACGCATCTCGTCGGAACCGATGAAGCCCATTCGCCACCTGATATTTTTCCAAGGTTGAATTTAACAGGAGCTGTGACGTCATGAAATGCGGTATGTGTGTGGTTCTTGTCGTTCCACAGACGTGCCAACCCTTTCAAATGCTCCCAAATACTGAAAGCTGCCTCAATAGCATTGTTTCCCATCGTGTCATGAAGTACGTGTGCGGGCTTTCCTGTAACTTCTATTTGCAACCACATAACTCCCATTTGGGCTGACATGATTGTTTCGTTAAAGGGTTCCGGAATAATTGCGGCATCGGCTTTGTATCCACGATGGAGACAAGCAAGTGCTCCATTGCCCGTACATTCTTCTTCGACTACCGACTGCAAGAAAACATGGCCAGCAGGTCGGTAACCAATTTTTTTGAGTGTTTTAAAAGCATAAATGTAGGCAGCAATGCCGGCTTTCATATCTCCGCCGCCACGTCCATATATGCGACCGTCTTTTATGGTTGGACTGAAGGGTGGGGACGACCATAAATCATCGGCACCTACAGGAACCACATCAATGTGACCATTCAATATTAGCGATTTGCCATTTTGAGATTTAGGTGAATGTATGCCAACAATATTGTCATGGCCATCCCAATCCCCTACTGAGGGTGAGTACCCTTCGACATTTTTGAGCTCATCGTGGTTGATGCTAAAGCGATCAATATCAAGACCCAAATTTACAAAAGTCTCTTCTATAAAATTTTGAGCGCTATCTTCATGTCCAAGTAGACTCGGATGTTTAATTAGGTCGCAAATGAACGAAGTGATCTCATCACGCTGTTCTTCATATACCGCGTTGATCTCCTGAGTTAATCCGTAATCTTGAGTCTTATTTATTTTTTCCATTTGCGTATTTTCTTAATCACTGACGACTGTTTACGACTTTTGTTGCCACTCAGCTTCTTGTAAGAGGCGCCATTGAATCTTCCCTGAAGCTGATCGCGGGAGTTCTGTGACAAACTCAACAAGTCTGGGAATCTTATAGGAAGCCATGTGTTCTCGTGACCAATCGATGATATCTTTTTCAGATGTGCTATTCGCATCAACCCCTTTTAGCACAATCATCGCTTTAACTGTTTCTCCCCTTCTGGGGTCTGGAGATGAAATAATTGCTAATTCTTTAATTTTAGGATGTTTGTATAGTGTCGCTTCTACTTCTGCTGGCCAGACTTTAAATCCCGAGGCATTAATCATACGTTTGATGCGGTCAGATATATAGAAAAACCCGTCTTCGTCATACCAACCAAGATCACCAGTTCTAAAAAATCGAGCGCCATTAATCTCAATGAAGCTTTCTTTATTGGCGTCTTCTCGCTCCCAATAGCCAAGCATTATTTGAGGGCCAGAAGCGACGATTTCACCTGTTTCATTTGGGCCCAATTCACATAAGGTGTCGGGATCAATGATTGTTGCCATTGTGTCAAAAGTAGGTATGCCCAAACATTGTTTGCGCAACTCTTGAGGTGGATTTATATGTGTTTGTGATATTGCTTCCGTCATTCCATACCCTTCCATGTACCTGATCCCACACCGGTCAAATAGTTCTTGTGCGACCGCTTCCGGCATGGATGATCCCCCACCAAAAATATTCTGCAGTGAGCTCAGATCGCGTGTCGCTACAGTAGGCTCTGCCAGCAGGTCTACCACCATGGTAGGCACATTGGCCCAATGTGTGCAGCGGTATGTCTCAATTAATTCTCCGGCAATTTTAGGGTCCCATCTTGGTAAAATAACAAGCGAGCCAGATGCTGCGACTCCAGCATTCATACTGTGTTGCATCCCGGTGACGTGAAATAGTGGTGCTGTAGTTAGCAGAACTGAGTTGGAATTCATATCTTCCCATAGCACTGCACCCTCTATGTTTCTCATGATGGTTTCGTGTGTATGCATGCATCCTTTTGGTCGCCCTGTTGTTCCGGATGTGTACAAAATTGCAGCGAGGTCACTTAGATTAATTTCAATCTCTTTAAAATCTATAATTTTTTGCTGTGCGCAGGACCAATCGAGAACTTGAGGTATTTCAAAGGCTTTTTTTTCTTCGGCAATTTTTATCGGGATGTCACCCTTGAAATCGTTTGAAATGTAATCAGAGTATGTTGCGACAATGAGACGGTCAATAAAGTTTTGATCGAGTGCATCCTTAAATTCATTGACAACATCTTGACTGGCGATGGCTATTCGAGCCCCGGAGTCTTTGCAGTAGTGGTTGATTTCATCTGATACGTTCATCGGACTGATTGGAACGACGATGCCTCCCAGTGCCAAAATTGCGTAGTACCCCATCACAAATTGCGGCTGTCTCTTATACACATCTGACGCTGCCGACGATATGCAG
>CAJXOL010000029.1 GCA_913057675.1 uncultured Pseudomonadota bacterium
ACGAGATTTCTGCCTGTCTCGTGGGCTCGGAGATGTGTATAAGAGACAGCATAACGCCCATCCAGCTGCACCAAAATATTACCCGGATGCATGTCGGCGTGGAAATATCCATCTCGAAATACTTGGGTGAAAAATATTTCAACACCGGATGCCGCCAGCTTTTCTAAATCAATTTGATTGGCTCTAAGCTCATCAATTTTCCCAACTGGGATGCCTGACATGCGCTCCATTACCATGACATTCGTATGACAAAAATCCCAATAAATTTCTGGCACGACCAAGCTGCATGAGTCCTTAAAGTTACGACGCAATTGACTCGCGTTCGCTGCCTCGCGCATGAGATCAAGCTCGTCCTCAAGATGTCGTCTAAACTCCGCAACCACCTCTCTCGGCTTGAGTCGTTTGCCGTCTGGTAGGATGCTCGCTAACGCCCACGCAAACAAATCGAGCAGCGCAATGTCACGGCTAATCACAGATGCGATGTCGGGTCGCAATACCTTTACAGCCACTTCCCTACCATCCATCAAAACACCAAAGTGGACTTGCGCAACCGAAGCGCTGGCGACCGGCTTAAGATCGAACTCCCTAAATATTTTTGACGTATCGCCCGCAAATGAGCGCTCTAAGATGTTCGAAACAGACTCCGATGAAAACGGCGCAACTCTATCTTGCAGCAAGGCCAACTCATCCGCGATGTCGAGCGGAATCATATCTCGCCTCGTGGAGAGCACTTGACCGAACTTAACGAATATAGGCCCAAGCTGCTCTAACGCAAGACGCAGTCGTTCGCCTCTTGGACGAGACAGATCACGACTGAAAAATATTGTTCGTATGACTCCTCGAAGAACGCGCAACGTGCGATTCGAAGAAGCAAATTCTTCAAGGCCAAATTGGATCGCAACCCAAAATATATACAGTGCACGAAAAAACCTCATACGTTGAGGTTTTTCTGGTTGTCGTATCGCGCTCTAATGACTTCGGCCACACGCTTCTCAAAACGACTCACTGCATCCGATAACTCATCCACCTCTTGAATAAACAGATCAGCAGCCACCTTAGTAACCAACAGCCGCGATTCTTCGGTTAGATAGTCACTCAGTGACGACTTCATTGAGTGACGCGCACCACTTAACCAACGTCCGAACCCTCTCAATAGCTCACCTAATCGATGGGCGATCACATCACCAAAGACTCGAGAAAGATCCTCTTCATAATCCCAGTCAATCTTACTAACAATGTGGGATAGGTCAGAAGCGAAATGTGCGTCACCTTCAATACGCACGCCTCTCCAACCTAGCTCCCCCTCTTTGAGCCAATTAAGTGCGACGTCAGGACTTAGTTTTATGATTAAACTTGGTTGCTCGTCACCTGAATAACGTTCAACATAACCCTCTTCATCTATACACACCACAATTGGGCCTAAAGGCGCCTCTACGCAAATAAGCTTGCCTCTATGGGCAGAAAGGTCCTGTCGCGCTTCGGGCGAGCCTGCGAGCACGTGTTTCAAAAAACGTAATATCAACACTAAGGGAAGCATCATCACATCTTGAACCCTCGATGAACCGCAACCACACCCGCCGCAAGGTTAAAGTACTCAACCCGATCGAAACCTGACTCTCGAAACATATCCGCAAGCTCCTCTTGGCTCGGATGCATACGAATGGATTCTGCCAGATAACGATAGCTATCCTCATCCTTAGCAACAAGTTTGCCCATGAAGGGAATAAACTTGAAGGAATATAAATCATATAGTTTCTCAAGCGGCTTCCATACCTTTGAAAACTCAAGCACGATCAACCTGCCGCCCCGACGCGTCACCCGATACATCTCTTTCAATGCCTGCGCTTTATGCGTCATGTTCCTCAAACCAAAGGCCACTGTGACGCAATCAAAGTATTCATCAGGATAAGGTAAAGACTCAGCATCACATTGGCATAGAGGTGGCATTTTCCCCGCGTCCACTAAGCGATCTCGCCCGACGCTGAGCATCTCTAAGTTGATGTCGGTTAACCATAGCTCGCCTTCCGGCCCTATTTTTTCAAGGAACAGCTTGGATAAATCTCCTGTGCCCCCAGCGATATCGAGCACGCGCGAACCGGTTGTGACGCCTGATAACTGCACCGCGAATCGCTTCCACAAACGATGCAATCCTCCAGACATAAAGTCATTCATAAGGTCGTATTGGCTTGCGACTGAACTAAAGACCGCCCCGACTCGCGTGCTTTTTTCTGATTCTAGGACTTTTTGGTAACCAAAGTGAGTGGTGCCAGATTGTTCGCTTTTCTTTGAATCCATGCCTGCGCCTTGAGAGTTAACCACGCGAAGCTCCATTTTTCTTGAGCCGCTCGAGATAGTCTGACCAGTTTTTTTCAAAATTATTTCCCAAGGACCATAAATAATCCCAAGAAAAAATACCCGTATCATGACCATCAGTAAAGGTCAATTTTAGAGCGTAATGGCCTACCGGTTCGATATGTTGAATATTGACGTCCTTTTTTCCGACCTGTAGCACCTCTTGTCCTGGGCCGTGACCAAGCACCTCTGCCGAAGGAGAAGATACTCGTAAATACTCACAAGCCAGAATGAATTGATCCCCATTGCTGAATGTGATCTCAAGTGAACGAGTTTTTTGGTGATGCAAGATATCCGTAGGGATTAATGAATTGACGGCAGATTTTGTATTCAATTGAACCTCTTAACTGTAATACTTCTTTAACAAAATAGTCATACTATATCTAATTGAACAATTGACTATAGCGAACAAATCGATGACTGGTGCCATTCTTATCGTAGAAGACGAGTCAGCAATTACTGAACTCATCGACCTGACACTAAAACGTAACGGCCACCAAACAATCTGTGCCGCTTCAGCCGAAGAGGCGATCCGCTTGATTGAGCATGCACTACCAAACCTCGCTCTAATTGACTGGATGCTGCCGGGTACCAGCGGCATAGAACTCATTAAACGGCTCAGGGCCAACAAACGCACCCAATTGATACCCGTAATCATGCTCACCGCTAAAGCAGATGAAGCAGACAAATTAGCTGGTCTTGATATAGGGGCTGACGACTACATCACAAAGCCATTCTCACCCAAAGAACTTATAGCACGCATAAAAGCAGTTTTGCGGCGTCGTGCTCCGCAATTAACAGACGACATTGTAGAAACTAATGGGCTTCAAGTCGACCCCGCCATGCACAGGGTCACTTTCAACGGTGAAACTGTGAGCATGGGGCCCTCAGAGTTTCGGTTACTACATTTCTTTATGACACATCCTGAACGGGTCTACACACGGGTGCAGCTCCTCGACCAAGTCTGGGGTGATCACACTTTCATAGAGGAACGTACCGTGGATGTACACATTCGCAGATTGAGACAAGCACTAGAGGGCTCGGGCCACGACGATTACATCCAAACCATTAGGAGTGTCGGGTATCGCTTCTCAAAACCATAAGCCTAGCCGTTTCGAATTTGTTACCATGCGGCATGACACCAAACGAATAGGTACTCTGCACCCTTGCGACACTGGATCAACGCTTTTGTAACACTTATATTCCCAACAGTCGTCGCCGGACTTGTTGCGCTGATCTGGAATACGACTCTCGGGTTGATCACACTTTGTCTTTGGCTCTTCGTTGCCTTGTGGTCAGAGCGACAAAATATTTCATTTTTTGAGTCATGGCTCAATGCACCCAAGCCTGGATCACGCCCAGCCGTGACGGCTCGCTGGGAACAAGTATTCAAAGGTTTGACCAAAATTCAGAAACGCCAACGGGCTTCCGAAGCGGCATTAAGTCGCGCACTCGATCGATTTGAACAAGCCGCTCGCGCCCTACCTGATGCAGTCATACTAGTAAATAAAGCCAGTCAAATTGAATGGTGTAATACAAGAGCAGAAGAATACTTCCAATTAAAACTGAATCGTGACCATGGCGTTCAGATTGACTACTTGCTCAGGCATCCTGCCTTTCGAGTCTTCATGAGTAACCCTGACCCTGAAATCACCCTGACTCTTAGATTGCCTCGAACAGGAGCCGATCGCCTCGTCTCCGTTCAAATGATACCGTTCGGCCATGAACAGGGACTCTTATTGGCACAAGACATTACGGAACGAGAACAGTTGGAGATTACCCGGCGTGACTTTGTAGCCAATATTTCACATGAGTTGCGCACACCACTCACAGTCATACAAGGATTTCTCGAAACATTCGAAGATGTCCCATCAGATAATCCAGAGATTTTTGCGCGCGGCGTCGAATTAATGTCAGACCAAAGTCGTCGCATGAATCGTTTGATTACCGATCTGCTGGCCTTGTCTCGGCTCGAGAACTCCAGCGTCGTGCACGAAGATATCATCGACGTATCTAAACTCACGCATCACGTTGCGGCGGAAGCCCGCACACTATCAAACAATAAACATCGCATCGATATTCACACAGCTTCCGACTTAAAAATACTTGGCGCCGAGGATGAAATCAGAAGTGCCTTGTCCAACCTGGTCAGCAACGCAGTGCGCTATTCGCCGACAGGCGGCACAATCACCATAAGCTGGGCCTTGATACATGACGAGCCCGTTTTTTCATGTAAAGACCAAGGCGTAGGAATTGCCGCGGAGCACCTAGAGCGCCTCACAGAACGTTTCTACCGCGTCGATAAAGGCCGTTCTCAAGAGACTGGGGGTACCGGGCTTGGTTTAGCCATTGTTAAACATGTCCTCAATCGTCATGACGCAAGACTGAAAATAACTAGCAACCCAGGTCGGGGCAGCGATTTTTCAATCTTTTTCTCAAGTGAAAAAATTGCACCCCAACAGGAATTAGCCGTCTGATACGACAACGACAGTCAAACCGCTAATTGCTCTTTGATTGACTCTCGACATCGCTCCCAAAAATCTTGCGGCGGGAATACTGGCTGACCTTCTGTTTGCGCACCCCAAATAGGATTAGGGTAGTGGGGGTCGCCCTCGAAACGAGGGATTACATGCCAATGGAGATGTGGAACCACGTTCCCAAAAGACGCAATATTTACTTTGATCGGCTTCAACAATGTACGCAGGTTTTTTTCAACAACATAAACAATATGCATAATTTGCATCCGGTCAACTGACGACAAATCAGAAAACTCAACCCAATGCCGATTCGTAATAACACGACAAAAAACCGGGTATGCCTCATCAGGAACAGAGATCACTCGTGCAAAATCGTTCCTCCATATAACCTGCTCTTGATCAGGCAAGCATAGCGCGCAATTTGAAGCTAAATTAAGACTCATGCCCAAAACGTTCGATGCTTTGCTGCGTATTGCATCAACTGAACGTCTCGCTTTAATATCGTCAACATTTTTCTCATGTAAGTCTGATCTCTACCCTGACTCTTCACTATATGTTTGTTGCTATGTTAAACCAACCATCAGTATCCAATATCTAAAAAATTTCCCTAAGGCAATACAAGACACCGATAAAATAAATTGCGTTCTAAGCCACCCAGCAGTGACACAAATGACGTCCCCTACAAGTGGCACCCAAGAAATCAAAAGAGATAAACCACCCCAGCGTTGAATCAATGCGGACATCTTCTGGCCGGGCATCTTGTAGCTCGGTAAGAACCGACCTAATATAAACGTCGCTATCCCACCGAGCGTGTTCCCAACGGTCGCAACCCAAACAACGGACCAAACGGGAGCAGTCTCATTAAGGATCATGGCCACAAAAATAATTTCAGAACTACCAGGCAATACGCTAGCCGAAAAAAAGCTACTTACGAACAAACCAATTAAAGATCCCGCCTCCATACCTTGCCTCCATCAAGTGAACTGACTTCAAACATTTTTGTCACAATACACTCACCTTTTGCGCCGCAACAAAATCCACGCACTTGGAGAGCTTAAAAAGAAATTAGCTTATAATTTCAGTCAGCACATAATGAAAGCACCGCGGGCAAACTGACTTGTGTGCACCCAGCTTCAACAAACTTGATTATAGGAGTTACCTCTTGATTAGCACCCCAAAACAACTTATTACTGTTGTCGTTCTAGCCTTCGTTGTGCCGTTAGCTATTATTTTACTTGCAGTCCAATTTATCACAGGCGGCATCAAAGCCGATCAAAACAGTCCTGCTATGAGTGAGCAGGCAATCGCAAAGCGAATGGATCCGCTCAACTCTGCCGGCTCGAAAAAAGTGTCCGAAGGAGCCGGCTCACAACGTGTAGTAGCGGCGTTAGCTCCTGGGGAGTCTCTCTACAATACAGTGTGTCAAGCATGCCACTCTGCGGGAATTGCTGGTGCTCCTAAAACAGGAGATAAAACAGCTTGGTCTGAGCGTATAAAGCTCGGGAACGACACGCTATCTAAAAGTGTTATCAACGGTAAGAATATGATGCCCGCTAGAGGCGGAGCAACTAATGCTTCAAACGACGACATTCGAGACTCCGTAGATTTCATGTTGTCCAAGCTTAAATAGCATTGTCAGCTCCCCTCCATCAGAAACCAGAAGATTTATCCTGTCGCTAGGGGGATTTTAATTAGGCTATGGCGACCTATGCAATAGGAGACGTTCAGGGCTGTGCCAGAACCTTATTAACGCTGCTGCGAACGCTCCACTTTGACGCAGGAAAGGACCGACTTTGGCTTGCAGGAGACCTCGTTAATCGCGGTCCAGACTCGTTAACTGTGCTCAGGTATCTGTATAACATTAAGAATTCCGTCCAAGTGGTACTGGGGAATCATGACCTACATTTGTTAGCCGTTGCCAGCGGCGGCGCTTCATTAAGGGATGACGACACAATAGGCGACGTCTTAAACGCGCCAGATAGCCAAGAATTGCTTTATTGGCTGCGCCAACAACCCCTTTTTTTCAAGAAAGACCATCACGCACTTGTTCATGCAGGTCTACTGCCTTCATGGGATTTCGTAATGGCCCAAGCACTCTCGTCAGAAATCGAAACTCTGTTAAAGAGTGATGCGCATCCAGAACTCTTAAAAAATATGCGGGGAGGTAAACCTCCACACTGGTCTGAGAAATTAGAAGGGTGGGAGCGCTATCGGGTCATCATTAACGCATTCACGCGTATGAGAGTATGTGATGAAACCGGTGGGATGGACTTCACCTACAAAGGCAATTGTGAAAACATGCCAGAAAACTATTCCCCATGGTTTAACTTGCCAACCCAACGGCCAAAGAATATCACACTAATTTGTGGTCATTGGTCAGCTCTGGGGCTGCATATAGATCGCAATTTAGTCTCAATAGACTCAGGTTGCATTTGGGGCGGACCTCTAACTGCGTATTGCCTCGAAACCCAAAAAATCACCCAGGTAAGCAACCAAGATCAGTAACTCACCAACCAAGCACGCGGCCAAAAGACTCCTTATACTTTATCTCGATGAACGTGCGATCAAATTGATGATTTTGTGGCCCACGACTTTCAATTTTAATTGCACCTAGCAGTGACGCAAGCCGGCCTGTAGTTTCCCAATCTAAACCCTCTTGAATGCCATAAAGAAGTCCGGAACGATACGAGTCGCCACAACCTGTGGGGTCAACAATTTCTTTTGCTGCAACTAACGGAATATCTAATATCTTGCCATTGGCATAAATCATCGATCCAGCCCCTCCGCGAGTAACAATCAACGCCTTTAAATTCGCAGCAATCTCCGAGAGCGTCTGTCCGGTTTTTTCTTCTAGCATTTTCGCTTCATACTCATTCATCGCAGCGTAATCTGCCAAAGTAACAAAATATAGCAACTCCTCACGATTAAACATGGGCAATCCCTGACCAGGATCAAAAACAAAAGGTATCCCTGCCTCCGAAAACTCTTTGGCATGCTGGATCATGCCGTCTCGCCCGTCTGGAGCGACGATACCCAAACTCACTTGGTCTACATCAGCGATGTGGTTCTGGTGAGAAAAGCTCATCGCACCAGGGTGAAAAGCTGTGATTTGATTATCGTCTAAATCCGTAGTGATAAATGCCTGCGCAGTAAATGCATCAGGGACGACAGTCACATGATTCGTTGACAAACCAATTTGCCTCATTCGGTTCGTGTAAGGGTTGTGGTCTTCACCCACCGTTGCCATCACGACTGGTTTGCCGCCCAAAAGGTGCAAAGTATAGGCAATGTTCCCCGCGCACCCACCAAACTCTCGCCGCATATGGGGCACAAGAAAAGCAACATTCAGATTATGGATTTGATCCGGAATAATATGGTTTTTAAACCGATCTTCAAAAAGCATAATAGAGTCATAAGCGATAGAACCACAAATCAAAGTATTCATTTACAAGCCTTATTCAAATTAAACAAAAATCGGGAGTACTCAACATGAGCAGTGAACATACTGTCAACCTCAAGTTTGCACGAGGCGACGGTTTGATCGAAAGTTCATTAATAAACCTATACCGAGCAACATCGTAACCGCAGAAGATCCACCAAACGACATTAAAGGTAATGGCACACCAACAATTGGCAATAGTCCAATTACCATACCAACGTTTACAAAAGCATAAATGAAAAACGTCATCGTAATCGAGATTGCTGCCAAGCGGGCAAAAAGGCTGGGCGCTTGGACCGCTATGTTGAGCCCCCTCCATATCAGCATGGCGTAAACTAGAAAAATAAGTAGCACACCCACAAACCCAAACTCCTCACCGAGAACCGCAAAAATAAAATCCGTAGAGCCTTCTGGGAGAAAGTTTAATTGTGACTGCGTGCCATCCATCCACCCCTTACCCCAAAACCCACCCGATCCAATCGCAATTGTTGATTGGATGGTATGGTATCCCGCGCCAAGTGGATCTGCCGATGGATTCAGTAACGTAAGAATTCTTTTTTGCTGATAAGCATGCAACAAACCCCAAGCAAAAGGCATCACTAAGACGGCAATTGTTGTAATAAACACAAAAATTCGAATAGATATTCCAGCGAAAAATAAAACAAAAAAACCGGAAGCAAAAACCAAGATGGCCGTTCCCAAATCAGGTTGTCGCAAAATCAGCATCACAGGCACAAGTAGTAACAAAACTGATACGAAATATGTAATTGGTCTAACGCGCTCATACCTATCAAAATACCAAGCGAGCATTAAAGGTAGTGCTATTTTCATTAACTCTGAAGGCTGAATGCGTAAAAATTTGAGATCTAGCCACCGCTGGGCGCCCTTGGATTCCTCTCCCATTACCGCCGTCAAAATCAATAGGACTAACGCTAAAAGATATAGCGGCAAAGCCAGTCTACTGAGATATTCAAATGGCACTCTCGCCACCACCCACATCAACACTAAAGCGAAGGCAAAGTGCTGCGCTTGAACAATGACTCTTGCGACATCTCCTTGAGAAGAACTGTAGAGCACGCCTAAGCTCATAGCAAATAACGTGAGTATAAGCGCCAACAACGGGCCATCCAGCACCTTAGTGATTTCAGTCTTTACGCGTGGCAAAATGCCCATGATTCTCTATTTCACACCATCAAGCAAAATCATTTATGAGATTTAAAATATTCATCGAAAACTTTCCTTGCAATCGGCGCGGCTACACTACCGCCGTGCCCACCATTTTCCACCACGACGGCTAACGCAATTGTTGGATTGTCGGCAGGAGCATATGCAATGAATAAGGCATGATCTCGCAAATTTTCATCAATATTAATTTCATCATATTCCTCACCATTCAGGCTAAAAACCTGCGCGGTTCCGGTTTTACCTGCCATCGTGTAGGCTGCGCCAGTTGCAGCGGCACCTGCCGTCCCGCCTGGCTTCATCACGTCCTCCATTGCTTTCTTAAGCACGCGAATGTGTTGAGACGAAATATTTAGAGGCAACGCACTCGTGGGGCCCGTCTTTTTGACTAGCGCCGGCTGAATCAAAGAGTGTCCGTTGGCTATCCCCGCCGTGGCAACAGCCAATTGTAACGGTGTAACCAAATTATATCCCTGACCTATGCCTACTGATATCGTATCCCCACGATACCAGGACACTCCAAACCGTTTTTGTTTCCAATCTCGCGAAGGCGCTATCCCTTCAGATTCACTTGGTAAATCTATCCCCGTTTTCACCCCAAAACCGAACCTCGCTAAATACTGATGAATCGTGTCAATTCCTAAATCATCAGCCAACTTATAAAAATATGTGTCAACGGACTCAACAATCGCCTTGTGGAGATTAACCTGGCCATGCCCCCCTCTTTTCCAATCCCTAAACTGCTTTTTGCTGCCGGGGAGAGAAAAATACCCTGGATCCCACATCGACCAAGCGGGATTCCGTATATTCTCTTCCAAACCAGCTAAAGCTAAAAATGGCTTTAGCGTAGATCCAGGCGGATAGACGCCGTTAGTCACTCGGTTAACTAGCGGTCGATCCATTGAGGTGCGAATTTGCTGCCACGTTTTTGTATCAAATCCCTTCACAAAACCACTCGGATTATATCCAGGCTTCGATATAAAGGCGAAGACACTCCCGTCATTTGGGTCAAGCGCAATTAAAGCCCCATTTCGATCAGCGAAAGCCTCATATGCCACTCGCTGTAATTCGATATCAATAGTTAAAACTACGTTCTGCCCGCCGATTGGATTCTGACGTTCGAGCTGGCGCAGCTCCATGCCTCTCGAGTCCACTTCAACATAGTTAAGCCCTAACTGTCCTCTTAAGGTGTTTTCATAAAATGCTTCGATGCCACGCTTTCCAATCCAGTCTGAGTTTGTATAGGCTGCTCTCAATCCCTTTTGCTCTAACCTTTGCAGGTCTGCCGCACTCACACGGCGGACGTACCCTAATAAATGTGAAGTTATTTCACCATAGGGATACTCTCTGTAGAGCTGAGCGCTCAATTGAACCTCTGGAAATTGATACGCGTTAGAGGTAAAAAGTGCGACCTCTTCGTCGCTCAGATCATCTCTGATGATAACGTTGGAAAATTGACTACTAGCACTTAAGGCTTTCGCAAAGCGCTCGCTATCTTGAGGGGAAATGGCGATCAGGTCAGAGAGGCGATTTATAATTTTATAAGGATCATCACCATCACGCTGCATCAACTCCAGTACATAAGACGCATAATTTTTTGCGAGCACATGGCCTTTGCTATCTAAGATCAGTCCACGGTTAGGGGGAATTGGTGTTGCGTTGATCCGGTTGTTTTCAGCCCTAACCTGATAGTAGTCAGTATTCACAATCTGGAGATAAAATAATCTACCCAATAGCAATGCCGACATGAGCAACATCGCGACAATGCTCCCCTGAACCCGGATGTTAAACTTATTTGCTATAGATGACGCATTTTTCAATTGATGAGCTCGCACGGTGAAACTATTTTATGAAGTCCGACACGTAACATATAGATTATTTCGCGCCGGTCCGCGAATAATTCTTGTCGAGGGCGGCTGCCACAAGAGGCCATACTAAGCCCCACATTGCCGCGACAATAACGCTTTTGATATCCAATGGAATTTTGAGAAAAATCCACACGAATCCTCCCAGTAGGATCTCCAGCGCTAAGAGCACTAAAACGATGAGCGCTATTTGTTTAAGCACCGGACTCATCTGAAATCGATTACCTAACTGAATGGCTATTGTGAGCATCAATACATACTTTAAAGAATGCATTCCGATTGCCCCGCCCGTTGAGAAGTCAACAAATAAACCCAATAGAAAGACCGTGCCCATTTTAGGTCTACTACTAACCCCAAGGGTCGCCCAATAAAAAATAATCAGCGCCAGAACGTCAGGAGCCATCGTCGCGGCCAAGCCTGGCAGCCCAACGCTAGAAATAAATAATCCTAAAACGATTGACCACGCTATTTTTGCGTTTGAAAGCTTATGTAAGAATAGTGACATTTATTCCTATTATTCTTGAGACTTCACTCTTTTTGATCATGATCAAAAAGATCAGCTCTGACAGCTCCCGTCAGAACAAGAAAATCCTCATTTGCATGCAAGTTAGCTGAAGGCTTCAATAAAATCTGATAAAAAGTAGACGTTTCTTCCCCGTCAACAGAAACCACAGTGCCGACTGGAATACCAAATGGATGCTGTCCTCCCAACCCAGAGGTCACCAAGACGTCGCCAACTAGGACATCAGCCCCTTCTGGAACAAACTTGAGCTTTAATCCTCCTCGCGCACCTCCGCCGAACACCACCCCCCTAAGCCCGGTCCTAAGAATTTGAGTATGCACGCTCGCTCGCCGATCTGAAATCAAACGAATCACAGCAATAACTCCCTCGACGCTAAGCACCTGTCCAACGAGTCCATGGGCGTCAATAATATAGTCCCCAAGGTCAACTGGCGCATTCTCAGCAAACCGTGCCATTAACGTATGTTCATAAGGTGAATCGGTTGCAGTAATCACAGTTACTGCTTGCATCGAGTAGGGACTGCGCTGATACAAACCAAGCAGCGCCTGCAGTTCCTCAACCTGCCGCTCAAGCGAACCTATAATTTGTAATTGCGCGTCCTTGAGCAATTGACCTTGCTTATACGCCTCATTTTCCTGAGTCAAACTCAGCTTGTAGGATAAATGCGAACCAAACTGCAAAAACCAGTCGTCCGACGGCGATAACGCCTCACCAACAAAGTACGCAACGTTAGAAATGCCTTCCTTAATTGGCGAAAAAGTTTGTTTTTTTAGGTCAAAAAATATCAAACAAATTGCGAGCCCTACATACACCGATAAACTAGCATAAAGCTGCATTTTGCTGCGGGCCGAAGTAACCGTTGCTGAGGGCATAGCGTAAAATGAAACTCCCGCTCTTAACCAAGCCTCAGCATGGCCAAGCAAATACCCGGGGCAACTTATTCATTTGCGAAAATACCAGTAAATGGATCATCGAGTTTTTCGAGCGCAATACCAGAGCCGCGCACAACACAAGTCAATGGGTTCTCACTGATCACAACAGGCAAACCCGTTTCCTCAATTAATAAACGATCAAGATCTCGCAGCAGTGCACCACCTCCAGTCAATACCATGCCTCGTTCTGCGATATCACCACCCAACTCAGGTGGCGTTTGCTCAAGCGCATTCTTGACTGCCAACACAATACTGTTTAAAGGGTCTGACAAGGCTTCCAAGACTTCCGTACTCGTAATCTTAAAACTGCGGGGAATTCCCTCAGCCAAATTTCTACCTTTCACTTCTTTTTCGCGAATTTCTCCGCCTGGGAAAGCTAAACCAATGTCTTTCTTCAACTCTTCAGCCGTTGCCTCACCAATGAGCATTCCATAATTACGACGAACGTAGTTAATGATCGCCTCATCAAACTTGTCACCGCCAGTCCTCACAGAGCCTGAGTAAACCACACCCCCGAGCGAAACCACTCCAACCTCCGTCGTGCCTCCCCCAACGTCAACGACCATAGAGCCTGTCGCATCGTCAACTTGCATCCCCGCACCGATAGCGGCAGCCATAGGCTCCTCGATCAACTCCACCTTGCGGGCGCCGGCACCAAAAGCTGACTCCCGTATCGCTCTACGCTCTACTTGTGTAGAGCCACAAGGCACACAGATGACTATTCTTGGACTGGGAGCAAAAAACCTTGTGTCGTGCACTTTTTTTATGAAGTGCCTCAACATCTGTTCTGTAACCGTGAAGTCGGCGATGACGCCATCTTTCATGGGACGAATAGCGTTAATGTTTCCTGGCGTTCGCCCAAGCATTAATTTTGCCTCATTGCCAACTGCTCGAATAGTCTTCGAACCACCACCCGCGGATTCATGACGAATCGCGACAACGGAAGGTTCGTCTAATACGATACCTTTTCCACGAACGTAAATGAGAGTGTTCGCCGTCCCTAAATCAATGGCGATATCATTTGAAAAAAAGCTATTAAAGAGTCCGAACATACTATGGTCCAATCCACCGCTATTATAGAGAGTAAAAAGTTAGCAATGTATGATAACCTAATGTTTTATTTAAGGCGAAAAATTTTCAACTAACCATCAAACTCACTCGAGAGTAGTGTGCGCGCCGCTCCAAAGTGAGAGGCAGCACTCATACATTTCAAGTCTGATGGCTCAACACAACTACCAACCAAACATGTCACTCAGCAAACAAGACGTCAAAAACGCTGCGGCGCTCGCTCGAATCGAGATTACAGATCAAGAGGTAGAGAATGCGTTAGGCCCACTCAAAAACGTCTTTACGTTAATTAAAGAGATGGAAAAACTTAACACTGAGGAAGTCGAGCCCATGGCTCACGCCCAAGATATCTCTACCCGACTGAGGAACGACATCGTCACAGAACGAGATCAACGGGAAGCACTTCAAGCCAATTCACCGGCGATTGAAAAGGGATTATTCCTTGTTCCTAAAGTTATTGATTAATGATGTTGGATAAAACTGTTAAAGAACTGGGTGATGCGCTGCGTCTCAAAGACTTCTCCAGCGTTGAATTAACGCAAGCGTTTTTAGACCGCAGCAAATCACTGAATTGTGAAATCAATGCGTTTATTACAATTGACGAAGAACAATCACTTGCTCAAGCCAGGGCTGCTGATGAAACACTTTCTAAAGGCAAGCCGACTGCATTAACCGGAATACCCATAGCCCACAAAGATATCTGGTGCGCAAAAAATTGGATCACGACCTGCGGATCGAGGATGCTCGAAAATTTTCGATCTCCTTATGATGCACACATTATCAAACGTTTTAATGAGTACGGTGCAGTCATTCAAGGTAAAACAAATATGGACGAGTTCGCAATGGGATCGTCTAACGAAACATCTTGGTTTGGAGCCGTTAAAAACCCATGGGATCTCAATAGAGTGCCCGGGGGCAGCTCTGGAGGGTCGGCCGCGGCCGTCGCCGCGGGTATGACCCCAGCATCCACAGGCACAGATACTGGCGGATCAATTCGACAACCTGCTGCGCTTTGTGGCATATCTGGTCTCAAGCCAACATATGGACTTGTCTCCCGTTATGGCATGATAGCTTTTGCTTCCAGCCTCGACCAAGGCGGGCCCATGGCCAAGTCTGCGGAAGACTTGGCCATCCTACTAGAGGCAATGGTAGGTTTTGACGTCAAAGACAGCACGAGCCTACAAAACAAACCCGTCGATTACGCAAGCGCCATAAACGAATCCATCTCCGGTTTAAAGATTGGCATTCCTAAAGAGTATTTTAGTGACCATATAGCCCCTGACATCCAAAAAGGTATTGAGCAGGCACTGCAAGAATATCAAAGACTGGGTGCAATACTCGTTGATGTTGATCTACCTACAAGCCCGCTATCAGTTGCGGCCTACTATGTCATAGCCCCAGCAGAGGCTTCTAGCAACTTATCTCGCTTCGACGGCGTGCGTTACGGATACCGAGCGCCCGAATACGATAATTTAAATGATATGTACGCCAAAACTCGAGCTCAGGGCTTTGGAGCGGAAGTTAAAAGACGCATTCTCATTGGCACATACGTACTCTCGCATGGATACTATGATGCTTATTACATCAAGGCGCAGAAAGTCCGAAGGTTAATATCTCAAGATTTCATGCGCGCGTTTCAGGCTTGCGATCTCATCATGTCTCCAACGACACCAAGCACAGCATTTAAACTTGGAGAAAAAGCATCCGATCCCGTTCAAATGTACCTCTCAGACACGTTTACCATTGCCGCCAATTTGGCGGGATTGCCTGCGATGTCAATTCCATGTGGGTTCGATCAAATGAATTTACCAATTGGCCTGCAGCTTATTGGTAATTATTTCGATGAAGCAAAAATGCTCGCGGCTGCGCATCAATACCAGCGCGCAACAGACTGGCACCTTAAAAAACCACCTTCAACTACTGTGTAAAACTTATGGAATGGGAAACCGTCATCGGGATTGAAACCCACGTTCAATTGTCCACTCAGTCAAAAATCTTCTCGGGGGCGTCGACAGGCTTCGGTGCCGCGCCTAACGCTCATGCTTGCGAGGTTGATCTCGCCCTTCCGGGGGTTTTACCGGTATTAAATAAGGAAGCGGTTGATAAAGCCCTTCGCTTTGGCATCGCCACTCAAGCGACCATAAATCAGCGATCCATATTCGCCAGAAAAAATTATTTTTACCCGGATCTGCCTAAGGGCTACCAAATCAGTCAACTTGAAATACCCATTGTCGAAGGCGGCTCATTAACTTTTCGCGTCGATGGCATTGAAAAAACAATCAACTTAACGCGTGCACATCTTGAAGAGGACGCGGGAAAATCACTTCATGAAGATTTTTTAAATATGAGCGGCATCGATCTTAATCGAGCTGGCACACCGCTTTTAGAGATCGTATCCGAGCCAGAAATGCGCTCATCAACCGAGGCGGTAGAGTACGCCAAAACACTTCACGCACTTGTTCGATGGATAGGCATCTGTGATGGCAACATGCAAGAAGGCAACTTCCGATGTGACGCGAACGTATCTGTTCGAAGGAAAGGCGATAACGCCCTCGGTACCCGCAGGGAAATTAAAAACCTCAACTCTTTTCGATTTCTTCAGCAAGCTATTGAATACGAAGCGCGTTGGCAGATTGAGCAAATTGAAGATGGGCTCCCAATCGTTCAGGCAACCATTCTTTTTGATTCTGATAGTGGTGAGACACGATTGATGCGCACTAAGGAAGATGCCCATGATTACCGCTACTTCCCTGACCCAGATTTGTTGCCATTAGTCATTGATGATGACTGGCTAGTCACAGTACGTTCATCACTGCCAGAGCTGCCCAAATCAAAGGCCAAGCGCTATCAAAGCGAATTAGAACTCAACGGGCCTGACGTTGCTTCCCTAGTGTCCACCTTAGAAGCAGCCACTTATTTTGAGTCTACCCTGGCCGAGTTTGATAAGAAGACAACTACAGCCGCAGCCAAACTAATTGCAAACTGGATGAATGGCGAAATAGCTGCCTCGCTTAATCGCACGCAAAAAGACTTCTCTGAGTGTCCTGTTTCCCCGTTGATGCTATCGAAGTTAATTACCCGCACCCTTGACCACACACTATCTACAAAGCTAGCTCGGCTGGTGTTTGAGGAGTTGTGGGCCGGAGCAGTATCGGTCGATGCCATTATTAAGGAACAAGGATTCACGCAAATTTCGGATTCAGTCGAAATTGAATCTTATGTGGACCAAGTCATCGCGCAAAACCCGCAACAGGTCGAGGACTTCAGAGCAGGGAAAAATAAAGCCCTCAATTCCCTCGTAGGCCAAGTGATGAAATTGACAAAAGGTAAAGCAGACCCAACTCAGGTGAATGAAATTTTGAAAGCTAAATTAGCTTAATCTAATCCGCACCATATTTTTCTCGATACCTGCGCACAAGGCTTAAATTCTCAGCCATCTCTGGTCTGTCTGATAAATAGTCAAGGAGATCGTCTAAGCAAAACAAACTGATTACTGGCAAAGCAAAATCTCGTTGTATTTGTTGAATAGCCGACTCGGGTCCTGTTCCGCGCTCTTGCCGATCTAAAGAAACCACGATTCCACATGGCGATGCTCCAGCAGACTCTATTACCTCAATTGACTCACGCACCGAAGTCCCCGCTGAAATGACGTCATCGATGATTAGAACCTTACCGGAGACTGGCGCGCCGATCGTTTGCCCCCCCTCACCATGATCTTTAGCTTCCTTACGATTAAAAGCGAACGGGACGTTTCTATTAAAACCGGACATAGCAATTGCGGTCGAAGCTGCTAGGGTGATCCCTTTATAAGCTGGCCCGTAGAGCATATTAAACTCTACATTCGCATTAAGAATGGCTTGAGCATAAAATCGACCTAATTTGGTAATCGCATCACCATCAGTAAACAATCCAGTATTAAAAAAATACGGCGACTGTCGTCCTGCCTTAGTTGTAAAGTCGCCAAAACGCAAAACATTAGCTTTAAGTGTAAATTCGATAAAATCTACTTTTGAGAAAATTTGTGATGTCATGTTAAGGATAGTTTCATTAAATTTAAATGGTATTCGCTCTGCTGTTAAAAAAGGGCTCCCCAGTTGGATGAGTCAATCTAACGCAGACATATTTTGTCTTCAAGAGCTTAAAGCTCAGGAGAAAGATATCGTTGACGATATAAGACATATTGCCGATTATCATAGTGTCTTTCATTGCGCCACGCGCCCAGGATATAGCGGTGTTGGTATCTATTCTAAACGAGAGCCTGACGATGTGATCAAAGGGGTTGGTTTCGAAGATATTGATGCTGAGGGCAGGTATATAGAAGCGCGGTTCAATAACCTGTCCGTAATTTCCGTTTATGTCCCATCAGGATCCAGTTCAGAGGAACGTCTAAAATTTAAATTTAGCTTTCAGGAACGCTTCGCAGAACCGCTACAAGCATTAATTCAGAGTGGAAGAGATGTCGTTATCTGTGGGGATTGGAACGTGGCACATAAGGAAATCGATCTGAAAAACTGGAGGCCGAATCGAAAAAACTCGGGCTTTCTACCCGAGGAAAGAGAATGGTTTGATAGCGTGCTCAATACGCTAGGATATGTTGACGTATTTCGACAATTAAATGCCAACCCAGATCAATACACGTGGTGGTCGAACCGAGGTCAAGCTTGGTCAAACAACGTCGGCTGGCGAATTGACTACCAATTATGTTCTCCTGGCATTGCAAAAACCGCAAAGTGGGAGGAAATTTACAAAGCAGCTCGGTTTAGCGATCACGCTCCCTTAACGATTGATTACGATTTTATTATTTAATTGCTAGAAAATCACATCAAAGAGCTACGTGCCGAGTGAAAATACGTATTAACAGCTTCTTCATAATTTATACGCAGACGAACGTGTTGCGCATGCTGTTTCTCGGGTTCTCAGCTGGCCTACCGATACTTCTAGTCTTTGGAACTCTTTCTTTTTGGCTCAGAGAGGCTGGGCATGACCTCTCGACCATTGGATTTTTTTCATGGATAGGCTTACTTTATGCCTTTAAATGGGTTTGGTCTCCCCTAGTAGATCAAATGCCAATCCCAGTGCTCACCATACAGCTTGGCAGAAGAAGGGCATGGCTTTTAATTTCACAAATCTTGGTGAGCGTTGGCCTCATCGGAATTGCCACCACAGACCCCTCACAAGGCCTATCTGTTCTAATCGGGTTTTCCATCCTAACTGCATTCGCGTCGGCCACACAGGATATCGCGCTAGATGCTTTCCGTATTGAGTCTGGCCTCATTGAGGAGCAAGGAGCCATGGCGGCAACCTATCAAATGGGATACAGAATCGCCATGATTACAGCCTCAGCTGGCACCTTGCTGTTAGCATCAGGTTTCGACCTCACGGAGAATGTGTATGAAGCAGAGCCTTGGATGTACGCTTATCTATGCATGTCGGCACTCATGTTAGTGGGCATTACAACTACCATACTATCCATAGAACCCGCGGTTCAGGCTTATTACAAACCTCATGGCCTAGACACACAATCTAGGATAGACCAATGGAGCGACTGGCTAAAAAATGCAGCTATCATGCCTTTTTTAGATTTCATTCGCCGTTATCGGCTCCAGGCTATTTTATTACTCGCAATGATTAGCCTTTATAGGATATCGGACATTGTCATGGGCGTAATGTCTAATCCCTTCTATTTGGACATGGGGTTTTCTAAGCAAGAGATTGCCACGGTTTCAAAAATATTTGGCGTCATAATGACTATATTAGGAGCGCTCGTTGGCGGATCTCTCATCAAGCACCTCGGCATCTTTAAAATTCTTTTTATCGGTGCGGCGTTAAGCAGTCTAACCAATCTACTATTTGCGTGGATTTCGGTCAACGAGCCCTCAATTGGCGCACTTACACTGACCGTAAGCGCCGATAACTTCAGCGCCGGAATTGCTAGCGCAGCATTCATTGCTTATCTCTCTAGCCTCACCAATATCCAGTACTCAGCAACTCAATACGCTCTATTTAGCTCTTTAATGTTTTTATTTCCTAAATCCATCGCAGGCTGGTCTGGCGTATTTGTTGAGGAGTGGGGGTATGCCTACTTTTTTATCACGACAGCACTTATCGGTGTTCCGAGCCTATTACTTGTTTGGTTCATCAGAAAAATCTCTTTGGCGCCCAGATCCTAGACGTTATCGACAGCCAGGAGCTTTACCTTTGCTCCTTATCGAATCGATAAATCGCAAGAGTCCCCAATAAATTAGGAAGGATATTTATCGACCTACTAGTTTCATTGATTACGACACGATCGATAATGCGAACGTTATGGTGTGCGCAAAACTTTTCAAAATCATTAATCGTTAACACATGAACATTCGGTGTGTCGTACCACTGATATGGCAACTCCTTAGAGACAGGGGTTTGGCCAAAAAATATTTGTAGGCGATGGCGCCAAAATCCAAAATTTGGAAAAGTTACAATAACCTGCCTACCAACGCGAAGCATTTCATTAATAATAGTCTCAGTTTGATGGACGGCTTGCAACGTCAACGATAAAACGACGTAATCAAAAGTTTCATCTCCAAAGCCCGCCAATCCTTGCTCCAAATCAGACTGAACGACATTGATACCATTGCTCAAACTAGCAAGCACATTACGGTCATCTTTTTCTACGCCATACCCTGATACATTTCTCGTTTTTTTAAGATGCGACAATAATGACCCATCACCGCAACCAAGATCTAACACGGTCGACCCATCTAAAATCATCTCAGTAATAATTTGGTAATCCTGACGTCTGACCTTGTTATGCCTACTCATCCTTACCTTCTTTCCAAACCCGGTCAAAATAAGCAGCAATCAAGTTATGGTAGACAGGCTCATCCATTAAAAACGCATCGTGCCCATGTGGTGAATCAATTTCCGCATAGGACACATTCAACTTATTAGCAACTAATGCATCAACCATCTCCCTTGAACGTTTGGGAGAGAATCGCCAATCAGAAGTAAATGAAATGACTAAGTAATTCGCTTGCGAATGACACAAGGTCGCGGCAAGTTTGCCCGAACATTTCGCGGCTGGATCAAAATAATCAAGCGCTTTGGTAATACGTAGGTAGGTGTTAGCGTCAAACGACTCAGCAAACTTATCACCTTGATATCGCAAATAAGACTCGATTTGGAACTCAGTATCAAAATTAAACTTTAAGGCATCTTCTCGTAAGCTTCTGCCAAACTTAGCATCCATAGCGTCGTCTGATAAATACGTAATGTGCCCAATCATGCGAGCAATCTTCAGGCCAGTGCGTGGTAAAACCTTTTGCTGATAAAAATCACCGTCATAAAACTCCGGGTCCAACGTGATCGCCTGTCGCGCAACTTCATTGAACGCAATATTTTGTGCTGATAACTTTGGCGCCGCGGCTACGATAACGGCATTTTTGAGTCGCTTTGGTTGGTCTATTGTCCACTGCAGGGCTTGCATCCCTCCTAAACTACCACCAATGACCGCCGCAAAAACCTCTATACCTAGTTTTGTCCCAAGCCTTGCCTGTGTCTCAACCCAGTCCTCGACCGTCACCATAGGAAATGTGCTGCCCCAAGGTTCCGTCGTTACCGGATTAATTGACGAAGGGCCCGTTGACCCATGGCAACCACCTAGATTATTAACTCCGATCACAAAAAAAAGATTGGTATCCAAAGGCTTTCCAGGCCCAATCAAATTATCCCACCACCCTATAGTTTTTTCGTCTCCATTATAGGTCCCGGCCACATGATGCGAAGCGTTAAGGGCATGACACACCAAGACAGCATTTGTTTTTTCCTCATTAAGCGTACCGTAGGTTTCAAACGTAAGCTGGTAATTAGACAAAATCTCACCACACTTGAGTAATATAGGCTCATCAAATAACATACGTTGCGGCTGCACATCACCAATCGATAATTTCATCATTAAAGTGGCCTCAAATTGATAAGGTCATTACTCCTCGGCGCAGCTCGAAAAACGTCTAGATCAACCAAAACTTAAATACCACCCCTGGACAATCGAACCAAAATTCTCGTGGCTCCTTCATCTGCCATATCGGTAATTAATGAGCGCTCTTCACTCGAGCTCGAAGCAATGTTCTGATCGCTAAAAGTTATTTTTCGACTTAATATTATCTGATTACTTAACGCACTGGATTCATCTTGCGGTGAGTAGAATTTATATTGAACCGAATAGCCTAACTCGAACTCATCAACACTCCCTGAATTGGATAATACCGAAATCGACCGGGTCAAATTTTCTGTAACAATATTAATTACGACCTCTGCTGCTGAGGCGGCGTCAACAAGCATGTCTTTATACTTTCTATCTATTTTCTTCTTGAGCGCCCTGCCGACGCGAGAATCCACATCCGCTTGCACATAAACCGCCTGGTAGGGGATGCTGTAGCTGCCTCTGAGTTGAAACCCGCAACTCGTTATCGCAAAAGCAATTAACAAAAGCAGTAGCTTTATCTTAATTGTAGTCATTAGTTTTACTTAGGATCTGATTAAATAACAATATTTACTAGTCGACCTGGGACCACTACAATTTTTTTCACTAATTGAGTTTGAATGTAATTCTGTACCAACTCATCTCGTAACGCTATTTCCTTAACCTCTTCTTTCGGAGCGGATGCGGAAACAGTTATTTTGCTGCGCAACTTCCCATTAACCTGGACGACGAGCTCTATTTCATCTTGTACTAACGCTGCCTCGTCCACCTGTGGCCAAGAAGCATATTGCAAATCCCCCTCGAAATCCAACTCATTCCATAGACATTCCGTAATATGAGGAACCAGAGGAAATAATATTTTCATCAAAATGCCGAATCCCTCAGCCCGCAAAATCGATTTTTCGTCTTGGTTTAACTGCGCGCCTTGGATACGCTCCAACGTATTGAGCATTTTCATGCCTGCTGATGCTACCGTATTAAATTGTTTTCTCTGATAATCAAAATCAGCCTGTTTTAGTAAAATATGTAAATCTCGACGTAAGGCTTTCGCCTTTCCCGAGCTAACTTGAGCCCGCCCCAGAGTCAACCCCTCTGCGATAGATTTCTGAAACTGATAGCCAAACCGCCAAAGCCGTTTCAAAAAACGGTAAGCGCCTTCTACGCCATCATCATTCCACGCCAGCGTATCCTCGGGTGGAGATGCAAACATCATGAAAAACCGCGCCGTATCGGCACCATATCGATCGATCAGCAACTGTGGATCAACACCGTTATTTTTTGACTTCGACATCGTTCGAATACCGCCAGCCTCCACAGATTGGCCATCTTCAATTAACTGCTGACCGGTCCTCTTGCCACTCTCATCAAATATAAGCTCAACATCTGTAGGATTGAAGTAAGAGACTCGACCTGAATCTTCTGCCCTAAAGAATATTTCATTTAAAACCATACCTTGCGTCAATAAATTGGAGAATGGTTCGCTGATCTCTGTGACCTCCAGATCACGCATCACCTTAGTCCAGAATCGGGAATACAATAAATGCAGAATCGCGTGTTCGATGCCGCCAATGTACTGATCAACCGGCAACCAATAATTAGCCCGTTCATCCACCATCCCGCCACTAGCATCTGCACTAGCAAATCGCAAAAAATACCAGGACGAATCCACAAATGTGTCCATGGTGTCAGTTTCCCTTCGCGCGTCCTGCCCGCAGGTCGGACATTTGCAATGCAAGAAATCCAGGCGTTTATTCAAGGGGTTTCCTGAACCGTCAGGAACGCAGTCTTCTGGCAAAATAACGGGAAGATCTGCCTCGGGAACTGGCACGTCACCGCAAGATTCGCAGTGAATTATCGGGATTGGGGTTCCCCAATATCTTTGTCTTGATATCCCCCAATCGCGAAGTCGCCATTGTGTATGCTTATCGCCTAAATTCCGCTTCAAAAGATCCTTAGAGATTGCCTCAACCGACTCATCAAAACTCAAATCATCATATGGCCCCGAATTAACACACAAACCTTTATCCGCATACCATGCCTCCCACGCATCGGTCGCGTATTGTTTTTCAGGAACTTCAATGACCTGTTGAATATCAATATCGTACTTCTTGGCAAAGAGAAAATCTCGCTCATCGTGAGCGGGTACGCCCATAACCGCACCCTCTCCATAGGCTGTCTCTTATACACATCTGACGCTGCCGACGATATGCAGTGTGTAG
>CAJXOL010000030.1 GCA_913057675.1 uncultured Pseudomonadota bacterium
GAGATTTCTGCCTGTCTCGTGGGCTCGGAGATGTGTATAAGAGACAGCTAAATACCCAAGCAACAAAAACGAGATTACAAAGGTTGTCAACGATGTCTTAAATAATGGTCCTTTGTACCTTATCGATCGCACTGGGCTCTTATCCAACCAAGGCAATAGAAACAAAATGACTACAGCACCACCCATGGCTAAAACACCCGGAAATTGAGAGCCAAACATCGGCGGTACTGCTCTCAAAATTGAGTAGTAAGGCGTGAAATACCAAACAGGAGCAATATGCGGAGGCGTTTTTAACGGGTCGGCCGGAATAAAATTGTTATGCTCTAGGAAATATCCACCCATTTCTGGTGCAAAGAAAACTATTGATGCAAATATAATCAGAAAAACCACAAGACCAAAGATATCTTTCACCGTGTAGTAAGGATGAAAAGGAATACCGTCTAATGGTATTCCTGTTTTGGGGTCTTTGTTTTTTTTGATATCAATACCATCAGGATTGTTAGAGCCCACCTCATGCAAAGAAATAATATGCGCCACCACAAGCCCCAATAGGGCGATGGGGACGGCGATCACATGCAGCGCGAAGAAACGACTTAACGTTGCATCGCCAACAACATAGTCTCCTCTAATCCAAATTGCCAAATCGGGGCCAATGAGTGGAACCGCGCCAAATAAATTGACAATCACCTGCGCTCCCCAGTAAGACATTTGCCCCCAAGGCAAGAGATAACCGAAGAATGCCTCTGCCATTAGGCACAAGTAAATTACCATCCCAAAAATCCACAATAACTCTCGAGGCTTTCGGTATGAGCCATACAAAAGCGCTCTGAACATATGTAAGTAGATGACGACAAAGAACATGGACGCTCCAGTCGAGTGTATATACCGAATTAACCACCCCAAAGGTACGTCCCTCATAATGTATTCCACGGATGCAAATGCTTTTTCAGCATCCGGTTTGTAATGCATCGTAAGGAATATGCCGGAGAGAATTTGTATCGCCAAAACAACTATGGCTAAACCGCCAAAAAAGTACCAAAAATTAAAATTCTTTGGCGCATAGTATTCGGTGAGGTGTTCCCGAACCATCTTAGTCATTGGGAAACGTTCATCAACCCATGTCATTACTGGTCTAAGCATCAAATTAACTCCTAGCTACATCGTCCCCGATTAATAATCGAGAATCAGACAAAAATTGGTGTGGCGGAACTTCAAGATTGGCAGGTGCTGGCACACCCTTGTATACGCGTCCGGCAAGGTCAAATTTAGAACCATGACAAGGACAAAAGAACCCCCCACTCCAGTCAGCACCAAGGCCTGAAGCTTCGCCTGCCTCAAGCTTTTGAGTGGGCGAGCAACCTAGATGCGTGCAAATGCCTACCAAGACCAGATATTGGGGCTTAATTGAGCGTTCGATATTTTTGGCGTAATCCGGCTGCATCGGCAATTTAGAATCGGGATCTGACACGAGGTCAGCGGTCTCTCCTAACTTACCTAGCATCTCATCCGTACGGTGCAAAATCCAAACTGGTTTTCCGCGCCAAGCGGCCGTTATGAGCATTCCCGGCTCTAGCTTAGTCAAATCAACCTCAACGGGAGCGCCTGCCGCTTTAGCCCTCTCGCTAGGCGCCATGCTGATAAAGAGGGGCGATATTGCTGCTAGTGCGCCCACCGCTCCAACCGCGCCGGTTGCCACAACAAGCATACGACGCTGCTCATTCACTGGATTCTCAGAACTCAACCTCAAACCTCCTTGGAACTAAACATTTAGGTACAACAGTAAAAGTCTTTACTAACATCCTGTAATTATACACATTAGCGCACAATTAAATCTAGATAGAACACTATAAATCATTGATTAAATGGGTTATTTTTTGTTATGCACATGCCGCAATTTTAAAATGCCGCTATAATGAGTACACTTGTAGGCTTAAAAGTTCTTTTTAATGATGGGTTTTTTATGAAAACAGTAATCAAGTTATTGGATGACGTCGCATTTGAAGCTACGAGCGGCAGTGGTCACACCATAACAATGGACGGCGCAACAGAGTCTGGCGGCAAAAACCTTGGGGCGCGCCCAATGGAAATGCTTTTAATGGGCCTCGGCGGATGTAGCGCTTATGATGTTGTGACTATTCTGCGCAAGTCAAGGCAAGATATTACGGACCTCAACGTAGAAATTGAAGCAAAGCGAGCGGAAACTGATCCCAAAATATTCACCTCGATTCACTTACACTTCAAGGTTTACGGACGAAATATAAGCAACAATATTGTAGAACGGGCAATCAATCTATCTGCCGAAAAATACTGTTCCGCATCGATAATGCTCGGCAAATCAGCTGAACTAACTCACGATTACGAAGTTTATGCTCCCTTAGTCCATAGTCAGGATTGAATTAAATAATAAACGTTGTTCTCGTCATCGCTTTCGACATCAAACCCATCGCTTCGGTCACAGGCTTAGGTAACATGCTCGCGCCAAGAAGCTTTGCGCGGTCGGCGTGGACGCGCTCCTCTTGTTTCATTTGTGAAATAATTGCTCGACTGCGAACATCTTCAACGGGCAACCGCTCCAAATGATCAGACAAATGTGACTCAACTTGGCGCTCTGTTTCTTGCAAAAAACCAAGGCTGGTTTGCGTGCCAAACAGACCGGCTAACAAACCAACAGCAAACGACCCACCATAAAATAGTGGGTTGAGCACACTCGTTGCACCACCCAACTCTTTTATTCGTTGCTGCGTCCACGCAAGATGATCCAGCTCCTCTCTAGCTGACTGAATCAACTCAATCTTAATATCCCCATTTTTCTCAACCGCAGCCTGGCCTAAGTACAGCGCTTGGGCGCATACTTCACCCGTATGATTTACTCGCATAAGTTTAGCAGACATTTTTTTTTGCTCGTCATTAAGCTCTATAACGGGCTCCGGGAACTCAACATCACGATGCGCCGATACCGCCCCCGATAATACCCTGAGGCCCTGATCAAGCTCTTCAATCATTCGATCTATAAATAAAAACATCAAATACCCTCGGCTGAACTTAGAATTTTTCTTCATCAATGAATATGTTGGCCCAGATCACTTCTCCAACTCTCTTTTAATTTCCTCTAGCTCGCGCAATCGCGAATCAACAGAAGTACGCAGAAAAAAATTGCCATCGGTTGCCTTTTGTGCTGACAGAAGCTCATTGATAGCCCCTACTAAATTTCCTGTCATTGCAAGAACCTCTGCATAATCTCGATGCATCGCCATTTTTAGCTTCAACCCCTCATACGCTTTTGCTCGATATTCATAATACTTCGAGTCTCGGATCTCAGCATTCCAAACATGGTTCGACATTAATTTTTCTAAATCTTTAAATTTTTCAGAGGATAAGAGAAGCTCTGCGTACCCATACACAAGTGATTTTCTCGTAGGATATCGCGCTAAAGCTCCGGCATATAGCGCCTCAGCGCGGCCAAGGTCGCCGTGTAACCGCTCAAAAGCAGCTTCTACCGATAAGAGCATGGGGTGTCCGGGCTCAGAACGTAATGCTGCATCGAGCGTTGCCCTTGCCTCATCAATCGTAAGCACAGTTAAGTCGTTTGAAAATATCGAAGAACAAAGTAAGCCATACATTCCAGCGACTCTAACTTTTTTGTCTTGCGAATTAAGTTGTTCTTTAAATATTTCAATAGCGCTTAAGGGTCCATCTTGATAAATCCTTAAACGAGCCTTGACAAATAACAGTGCAATACCGTCTTCGACTTGAGCGGAAGATAATTTCGCCAACCTAGCCTCTATGTCAGCAATCCTCTCTGAATTGATAGGATGAGTTCTCAGATACTCAGGAATTCCTGACTCATAAAGTCTTGATTGACGTTGCAAATGTTTAAAAAATAATGGGACCTGATGAGGGTCAAACTCCGACTGGTCCAGTATTCGAAGTCCAATACGATCGGCCTCGCGCTCATGCTCACGTGTAAAGCTCAGTTGACTTTGCATCGGCAATGCGGCAGAAGTCATCACAGCAGCCTGCATAATATCGGTATTGGAACGAGCTGCCAGAATGGCTGCCGCCATAGCCGCCAAAGAACCGATTCGCGCACGCCCTTGCCCTGCGATCACTCGGGCGATGTGTCGTTGCGTCACATGAGCGATTTCGTGACCTAAAACTCCGGCGAGCATCGACTCATTATCTGACTCTAGAATCAAACCAGAATGGATACCAACATATCCTCCCGGTAAGGCGAACGCATTTAGTGTCTGATTAATAAGCGCAAAGAAATAGAAATCGGTAGTTGGGGCATCGCTGTTGGCTACCAATTGATAACCCAAGTGATTGAGGTAATCAGCAATCTCCGGGTCCGAAACGTAAGAAGTACTTGATCGTATATTACCCATGATCGATGCCCCGATAACCCGCTCTTGGAATGGGGAGAAATCATCGCGAAATGGGTCCCCTAAATCAGGAAGATTTTGGGCTAGTACGCCTTTTCCCACAGCCATCACGCAGAAAACGATTAATAGAAGGATTCGAGTCACAGTGCTATCATAAACGGAACATGCAATATTGATAACGTTTATCATTAAAAAGTTCAAATAAAGTGAATTTCAAAAGGACAATGCTACCTTGAGTGACTTAACCCATTTTGATGTATCTGGACAAGCACATATGGTTGACGTCGGAGATAAAGATGAAACTAAACGTGTGGCTATTGCCAGCGGCGTTATCAGCATGCTCCCCGACACGCTAAGACTAATTCAAGCTGGAGAGACCAAAAAAGGCGACGTACTGGGTATCGCGAGAATAGCTGCTATTCAGGCATCTAAACGAACATCCGAATTAATTCCCTTATGCCACCCACTTGCCATCACTCGAGTAACCGTAGATTTGAGTATCCAACAAAATATTCACTCGGTTCTGTGCACCGCTAGAGTCGAGACATGGGGAAAGACTGGCGTTGAAATGGAGGCGCTAACAGCTGTGTCCGTTGGGTTACTGACCATCTACGATATGTGTAAAGCAGTTGATCGCGGAATGATCATCAATAACATTGGACTCAAAGAAAAAAGTGGCGGGAAATCAGGCACGTGGACTGCCGATAAGTAATCAAATATGAACTTTCATATAGCAATCTGGTTCTTAAAAACATGGTACGAACGTCACAACAACAAAAACTGATCTCTCAATCATCTTGCGTCATGGTTATGCTGAGCATCATTTTATCAATTCCGCTTAAATCACAAGGAGAGTCTGAGTCCACAATCAATGGACGGGAACTTGCTCACAGCTATGATTACGGGAATTGTCTTGCGTGTCACAGCGCGCCCAACGATAAGCTCGCAGTAACGCTTGCGAATATCGCTCCTCCGCTTGTGGACATGAAGCGTAGGTTTCCCTCTAGAGAAATTCTCTTTAAGCAGATTTGGGATGCGCGGGACACTTATCCGGATACAATCATGCCTCCCTTTGGTGCGCACATGATTTTAACCGAAATGCAAATTCAAACGATAATAGACTATCTTTATACGTTGTAGAAATTATGAAGCTTTCAAAAAAACGTAGAGTATTTCTCCGCTCAGCACTTGCGCTGATGAGTACTCTATTAATACCCAACCAAGGTAACGCCCGCTGGGATAAGAAGGCATATAACGAAGTCAACATTGTCGATTCAATGCAAAGCATTGGAATTAGAAATCCTGAAGAACTGCGCGATGGGAGCAATAAAATCGAGTTGTCTCTGCCAGAAATTGCCGAAAATGGGGCAATTGTTCCCATAAAAATTCTCAGTAAAATCCCAAAAACTGAGCGCATTTTCGTGTTCGCAGAAAAAAATCCGCAACCCTTAGTGTCCGATTATGTATTCACGCCTAACGTTGAACCCTTCGTTGCCTCCAGAATAAAAATGAGTGAAACAGCATTTGTGCATGTGATAGTCCTAGCAGACGGGATTTTCTATCGAGCCGCTCGGCAAGTTAAAGTAACCATTGGTGGTTGCGGGGAAGAATAAATTAGAGGGAGACATAAAAATGGACAAAACAGTGCGCTTTAGAGTAAGACTCAACGATAAGATAGCGGATGTCAAAATAATGATTTTTCATCCAATGGAAACGGGCTATCGAAAAGATAAACTTACGAAAAATATGATCCCGAAGCACTTCATTCATACCGTTAAAATTGGCCATAACCAAAAGCCAATCATGCAGGTTCACTGGAGTCGATCCGTATCCAAAAACCCTTATTTGAACTTTCGAGTTCCCAATGCGATCGGTGGTGATGAATTAAGCATTGCGTGGGAGGACAACATGGGTGAATCTGGGGTCGGAACTACCATTATCGCCTAAGACCCAACCATGAGCCCTCTCAAACATGTTATAGCTCTAATCATTCTTATTGCCTCCCCTCTGGCTTGGGGCAACCCAGAAGAAGACAGACAGCTGTTTATAGACACCTTCGAAGCGAACATACCGGGCGTACCGATATCTCAATACATCCACGGCTCTTTGATGTTAAGCGAAGATGCGCTTGATCAATACAACAGCATCATGGATTTTCCGCCGTTCCAAGAGATGATCGACCAGGGTAGAAAAATCTGGGAGACCCCTTTCAAAAACGGCCAAAAATTTGCCAATTGCTTTGAGAATAAAGGGGCTAATATCGCTGGAAAATTCCCCTACTACAATACAACGTTAAAACAAGTAGTCACATTTGAAATGGCGCTCAATTTTTGTCTCAAGCAAAACGGGGAAACAGCGCTGAATCTGATTAACCCCGAAACAATGGGCACTCTAAGCGCTTACGCGAGGTCCTTATCAGACGGTATGCTAATGCAAATTGAAGTGCCCGACGAAGAGGCCTTAAGTAAGTATGCGCTCGGCAAGTCCTTCTACTTTAGGCGCATTGGCCAATATAATTTAGCTTGCGCCTCTTGCCATTTAACACATGGAGGTCACTATTTTCGGGATGAACTTTTATCTCCAACAATTGGGCAAGCTGTTCACTTCCCCGTATTTAGAGGAGGTGAGCGTTTATACACGCTACAAATGAGATACCAGCGCTGTATGGAGGCCGTAGGCGCCACTCCATTTAAATCCGGAAGCGAAACGCTTAATAACCTGGAGTACTTCCATTCCTACCTAAGCAACGGATTACCCCTGCAATCATCCGTATACCGTCGCTAAATTTATCAACTGAAATTTCAGATTTGAAGTAAGGCAAACTTCAATAGCAGTCCTATAACTGCAACGAACAGCAGTCTTTCCATGATTGTTATTTTGATTTTCATGCATATCACCGTTAATCATTAATCTAAACGCAAAACCGATCACATTTTTACTACAAAAGAGTCGAAACTTATTCTTTATCCAAAAAATCAAGGTATTGAGCTTGACTCATTAACGTCTCAACTGGTCTCACATCCACCAACTTCACCTTAAATATCCAGGTTTCTTGAGGCAATTCATTAATTAACTCAGGCTGTTCTCTTAATAACTCATTAACAGCGATGACCTCTCCGGCCAACGGTATGAATAGGTCAGATGCAGTCTTCACAGACTCAACAACCCCACATTGCTGACCTGCCATAAATTTAGAACCCAAGGCAGGCAATTCAACATAAACCACGTCCCCAAGAGATTCCTGAGCGTAATCACTTATTCCAACTGACGCAATACCTTCTTCAATGACTCGAATCCACTGATGCGTCTCACTAAAATTTATATTCTCATCATTCAACATGCCCACCTCAATAATTCTGGTCTATTCGTGCATAAGCAATAAGAGCGTAGCGCGATTAACGTCGGTTTTTTTTCGGATAAAAAAGGTAACTATCAAAGGCGACTGGAGGAACGCCTTCAATACGAAATATTAAATTTAACTGTTGTTCACTCCTAGCCTGTATTCCCACTTGTATAGTCTCTCCAATATAATCAGTCGAATAAACAACTTTACTCGAAACAATTCTTCCTTGAGCATCAGTTAATTTCAATTCCATTGCTGGGAATTTTAACTGCCGTTCTCCTATGTTTTGAATCGTTGCGCGAAATTGGTAATAAAATGCCCCCAAGTCTGGCCTAACCATGAGATCTGCACCGATCAACCGCAAGGCGTTAATACCTCTAGGAACTCCAACTTCACAACCGAGACTGTCACATAAACCTACAGCCCATTTGGCAACGATAGGATTATTTGCGTATATTTGCCGATTAAAGCTAAAGGCGAGAATTAATACAAAAATTAAGCAGAACATGATATTCGCATACCACCACCGCGACCTCGAGACAGGCGGGGGGGCAAACACGCTCTCATATAAATTTGCATTCGAATGAACTAGCTCCGGAGCCGCACCACCCTGCAATACCGTGTCTTTATCCCCGGCAACCTCCTTTGCCCCATTGGGGGTTCCTAGATCTAGTCTGTGACTCTGATCAGGGAGACGCTTCTCTCTTGTCGGCTCATCTAGCGTAACTTTTATAGGCTCTCTTGAATCATCAAAACAATAATGAGAATAGCCGTCAAAAGCCTCACCACAAGAGCGACACTCAACACGACCCGATTGTTCAATTAACCGTGCTGTAGTGGACCCAAAAACAAACGCGCACTTGGGACAGACTAAAAATAATTCCATAGTGTTATAAACTCAGCTTGGTGCCCTGCAAACAAACCCAATCATCCATGATTTGAAATGTACTCATTTCAAACCATTCCTCATACATATCAAGCAATTCTTTCTCGTGAGCCACCAAGATGCCTGACAACACAACGTGTCCGCCAGGCTTAACCAGTTGATTTAATAATGGCGCCAAGACCTTTAACGGGGACGGTAGGATATTTGCAATGACTATATCGGCTTGTTCTTTAAAAGAATCTCCCGCAGGGATTATCTCCAAATCAATCTCGTTTCGCAGCGCATTGTATTGAGCTGCCTCCAACGCATCTTCATCTATATCTATCCCAACGACTCTTCCTGCGCCAAACATCTTTGCGGCTATTCCCAGAACTCCCGATCCACAGCCATAGTCTACGACCGCCTGCCCTGAAACCAAATTATTCTCTAACCAATGTAAACATAGTTGTGTCGTGGGATGACTACCCGTACCAAATGCAAGCCCAGGATCAAGAATGATATTAATTTCTGACGCATTCTGAACAGCCGACCAACTCGGCGAAATATTTAAACGCTTTGTAATTTGAATCGGTTCGAATTGTTGCTGAGTCAGACGGACCCAATCTTGATCGTCAACAAGATTAATTTGAGGAGGCGGCAACTGTATCGGTTCCAAGGCATCAGATGCGATGGCAACTATCTTGAAAATTTCGACACTCTGATCAAAAAGCCCGACAACCAGATTGTCTCCCCAAGAAAGCAGAACCTCCTCTCCTGGCTCGAGATAAATCGCTCTCTCGTTAAGTGAACCCTCATCCGCATCAGTTACATCGACTGATAGAGCTCCAGCTTCAAACAACGCATCACTCAAAGCCTCGACGTACTCCCCAGAAATTCTAAACTTTAAAGCTTGCCAAGCCATTGTTAATTCACAAAAAAATGGCTGAAGATAAAAAAATTACGCATTAGCCAGTTTTTTCTCAAGATAATGAATGCTTACACCACCTTCAATAAACTTTGCATCAGATACCAATTCACGGTGCAGTGGTATGTTGGTCTCAATCCCCTCAACAATCATTTCCGATAACGCCACTTTCATTCGAGCGAGTGCTTGTGCCCGCGTATCTCCATGCGCAATTAACTTGCCGATTAACGAATCATAATGTGGTGGAACAAAATAATTCTGATATGCATGCGAATCCACGCGGATACCAGGTCCGCCAGGAATGTGTAGCGTAGTAATTCTTCCGGGAGATGGTGTGAACTTGAAAGGGTGCTCCGCATTTATCCTGCACTCGATGGCGTGCCCCCTAAATTCAATATCTTTTTGCCTGAAAGGCAATTTGTCTCCAAAAGCAACAGAGATTTGTGTTTTTACAATATCTACGCCTGTAATCATTTCCGTCACAGGATGCTCTACTTGCACGCGTGTATTCATCTCAATGAAATAAAATTTTCCACCTTCATAGAGGAATTCGAACGTTCCAGCCCCTCGATATCCGATTTTCCGGCAGGCGTCGGCACATTTCTCCCCAATTTTTGCTCTCTCTCGAGGTCGAATATGTGGCGCTGGCGCCTCTTCTACCACCTTTTGATGGCGACGCTGCAAGGAGCAATCTCTGTCGCCCAAATATACAGCGTGCTTATGTTGATCCGCTAAAACTTGAACTTCAATATGTCGTGGATACTCTAAAAATTTCTCCATGTAAACAGTTGGGTTACCGAAGGCAACTTGAGCTTCTTGCTTTGTCATATTAACTGCATTAACCAACGCCGCTTCGGTGTGAACAACTCTCATGCCTCGTCCTCCGCCACCTCCAGACGCCTTTATGATCACGGGATAACCAACATCTCGGGCAATGCCGATAATTTCCTTCGAGTCGTCTGGAAGCGCTCCCTCGCTTCCAGGTACAACAGGTATGCCAGCCTTGATCATTGTAACTTTTGCGCTGACCTTATCTCCCATTAGACGAATCGTCTCTGGCTTTGGCCCAATAAACACAAACCCACTTTGCTCAACCCGCTCAGCAAAATCGGCATTTTCTGACAAAAATCCATAACCCGGGTGAATCGCTTGCGCATCAGTCACTTCCGCCGCACTGATGATTGCGGGAACATTGAGATAAGAGTCTGTGCTTGAAGCTGGGCCGATACACACTGACTCATCTGCAAGACGTACGTACTTTGCTTCTGCGTCCGCCTCAGAATGGACTGCCACGGTTTTAATCCCCATCTCCCTGCACGCTCGTTGAATTCTCAGAGCGATCTCACCGCGATTCGCAATTAAAATCTTTTCAAACATAACTATTTTTGCACCCCATCATTAAGTTTCTTACAGATTAATTTGTAGTTTTTCAAAAACATGTATAGGGGTTAAACGATTACAAAAAGCGGCTGACCATACTCAATCGGCTGTCCGTTTTCAACGAGTATTTTTTTAATAACACCCGACTTCTCGGACTCAATTTCATTGAGCAACTTCATTGCCTCAACAATACACAACGTCTCCCCCTCAGAAACTGTTTGCCCGACCTCAACAAAAGCCGCGGATGCCGGATTCGAGGCACGATAAAACGTACCCACCATAGGCGACTTCATCACAAACCCTTCATCCACAGGATCCACTACAACAACCGCGGCCCTCTCCGGCTGCGGAATAAGCGCTGCAACGTGGGCCACGGGTTGTGGCACATGCGATGAAGTCAGCGCGCTCTTGCCGCTGTTGATGCGAACTCTCTCCTCACCCTCCGTGATTTCAAGCTCCTCAATCCCAGATTCCTGGACAAGATCAATTAGTTTTTTTAATTTTCGTAAATCCATTACAGGCTTCCCTTCATTTGTCCTAATATGTAATCCAACGCGACGTCATATCCCATAGCACCGAGCCCGCAGACCACTGCGTCAGCTTTGTCACTAAGATATGAATGATGGCGGAAACGTTCGCGCTTGTAGACATTCGATAAATGAACTTCAACAAAAGGAACATCAACGGCCGAGATCGCATCACGGATGGCGATACTCGTGTGGGTATACGCCGCAGCATTAATAATCAAAAACTTCGCTCCAGCTGTTCGCATTTGCTGGATGAGGCTGACTAACTCACCTTCGAAATTGGTTTGACAACATACTAATTTCACCTGAGATGCTTGAGCTTTTGAAACCATCCGTGCCTCTATCGAAGCAAGCGTCTCAATACCGTACACGCTTGGCTCTCGCGTACCCAGTAGATTGAGATTTGGACCGTTGAGCACAAGAATGTCACAGGTCTCTAGTGTTGCAAGTTCATCTGACATAGTCGAAGCCTTAAATTTAGTATAAAAAGCGTACGCGGATCTCTATTTAATGGAAGTTAGCGACGTATTCGCGGATTATACACGCGTTTAAGTTATCTTTAATCAAAAATCGCAGCCCTCATAGGGTCCGCCTTAGAAATCTTGCGCCAAACTAGACCAATAACGGCTTAATCGTATTTTTAACTATAATTTAACGTATTTTGTCAGCAAATTCGCGGATTTTAGCCTCTGGTACTGCGCCGGAGTGCATGTCGATCAAGTCTCCTGACGGACCTAAAAATACCGTAAAAGGCAGCCCAGAACGTTGATTACCAAGAATTTCAGAAACGCGGAGCGCATCCCCAGAACCAATCAATATCGGGTAATTGATTTTATTATCGCTGGCGAATCCACGAACACGGGCAACCTCGTCCACGGCAATCCCAATGAACGTGATGTTACGATCTGCATACTCAGCCTGCAGACCAACGAATAACGGGATCTCCTCGATACAGGGCGGACACCAAGTCGCCCAAAAATTAACAATGCGATAACTTCCCGACCAACTTGCAATCTGCTGCCACTTCCCATTGAGGTCCTGAAACTGTGCTTGTTGAGCCCCCTTTAGCGCGAGTTCGTCTATCTCTGGACGACTACTACTCATTAGGATGCCCGCTACTACTGACCCAATCACAACACAAGTGATCAATGAGCGTCTCGCTAATGTTTTCAATCCGTTATTATTCATAGAAGGCCAGGCAAAGTAGCAAAGCGTACTACATTACGATCAGGCAAAAAACAAATACCCTCGTCTGCACACCCTTGATGTTCTGCGGCAATGCTTAATGAATCGCTTGGCACCACAACTCGACTAAAGTCTAAATCCAAAACAATCAAAACTTCTCCTCTATAAATTTCCACATCGCCAAAAAACTCATCGTTATGCCTCAGAGACTCAGGAAGCGAAATGTGGCTAACGACCACATCAGAGCCTAACACTTGAAACGAGAATCCACGCTTATACAAATAACAACATGGATCAATATTGTAAGTAAGCGCCAACTTATTGCTCGTAGATAACGTCGCAGACAGCTTGTAAAATTCGTTAGCTCCATGCGCCGCAACCTCACCGGATAAACCCAACTGAGGGAAGCAGCATAGAATACAAAAGACAACAATACAGCGATAGACGACGAAGATTCTAGTCATCTGACACACTAATTTTTAATGGCACACCATTCCTAACCGTAGAGTACTGTAAGCGCACTTTAAGCTCCTTTTTCATCCGGTCATTCAAAACCACTCGAGACTCTTTGAGAAATGACCACAACATTTCGGGCAACACTGCCTCCGCTTCAGACCTGCTGATTCGTCTTGGCTTTGGGAGCCTTGATCTATCTGCAACCAAATCAAAATAATCACCGGTTTTTATTCTCGAATCATCAATGCAGTTGTATATACGACCGCTCTTACCTCGGAAAAGTGCCAGAAAGACTATCTGCGCTAAATCGTCAGCATGAATATGGTTAGAGAAGCTATCATCATCTGGCATTAAGGTTGGCAGCCCTTTCTTAAGCCTACTCAAGGGAAGTCGATCCGATGCATAGATCCCGGGAACCCTTAGAATCATTGACGCACAACCTGTGCGTTGCGACCAAGCTCGCACCTGCGTCTCTGCATCAAGCCGTCTTCGAGCTCTGTCTGTTTGGGGACTGGTTGCCCGCGTCTCACCCACGTATTCACCCGAACAATCACCATAGACGCCAGTCGTGCTCATATAAACAAGTCGCTGTGGTATCCTTGTGCTTGATGCAATAGATCTTAAAAAATTACGAAGTCGAATGTCAGTATGTCCGGATGGGTTTGGAGGAGCAAGATAAATCACCGCTTCGGACAAGCCTGCCAGTTTCTGCAGAGTTCTCGGTTCATCAAGATCCGCATTCAACCAATTGATTGACCTTGTCAGGGCCGGAGATTCAGCAGTCTTCGTTCTGGATACGACAGACAAGTTAAAACGAGAGGCATAACGGGCGGCGAATCGCTTCCCAATATCTCCAAAACCGATGATCAACAGCCTATGCATAATCAATATTTATTTCGTTTACGCTCATAATATTTAGATATTACAATTTCTCACCAACTTAGTTTAAGGTTATCTCAACAATGTCGTATAAAGTCACAATCCAACCCAGCGGCAATTCATTCACAACCGAAGAAAATGAAACCATCCTTGCAGCAGCAATGCGCTCCGGATACATGCTTCCCTACGGATGTCGCAATGGTGCTTGCGCAGCATGTAAAGGTAAGATTATCGAAGGAACCGTTGATCACGGCAACCCTCAAAGCTCTGCATTAGTTGATTTCGAAAAACGTGACGGCCTTACGTTATTCTGCCAAGCAACCCCTCTAACTGATTTAATTATCGAAGCGAGAGAAATAGAAACTACCGGGGATATTGAAGTGCGTCGATTACCAAGTCGCGTTCAATCAATATTTCGCGTTTCTGATGATATTGTGATCCTCAAATTAAAGCTCCCAGCTAATGAACGTTTTCAATTTTTTGCGGGACAGTACATTGATGTGCTTTTACGCGGAGGGAAACGACGCAGTTACTCGATGGGAAACCCTCCACATGAAGCCGAATATATCGAATTACATGTTCGAAATATGGCGAATGGCGCTTTCACAACACAAGTTTTTGAAACACTAAAAGAAAAAGACATTCTTAGGTTTGAGGGTCCACTAGGAACTTTCTTCTTGCGGGAAGAGACGGAAAAACCCATCATATTTGTCGCTAGTGGAACTGGCTTTGCGCCGATTAAAAGTATTATTGAACATAGCTTTGAAAAAGGTATTGACCGACCGATGGTGCTCTACTGGGGTGGACGAAGACCACAGGATTTATACATGAGTGATCTAGCAAATCAGTGGGCGAAAGACCACCAAAATTTTAGTTTCATTCCTGTCATCTCCGATGGAGAACCAGAGGACAAATGGGAGGGGAGAATGGGCATGGTTCATATCGCCGCAATGGAAGATTTTCCAGACATGACCGACCATGAAGCGTATTCATGCGGTGTTCCCGCAATGGTAGAAGCAGCCCACAAAGACTTCACTGAACAATGCGGCCTTCCTCAGGACTCGTTTTTCTCCGATGCATTTACACCTTCAGTTGACCCAAAGCCATAAGACGCAATGAGACCTTAAAAATTAACCACTATTTCTTAGGCCGGCAGATATCCCGTTAATCGTCTGCAGTATCGAGCGTTTTAAGTCTTCATCATGATTGCCGGAACGGTAGCGTTGCATCAATTCAATTTGCAAATGATTCAAAGTATCAATATACGGGGATCGACTCTGTAGACTCCTCGCTAGAGACCGATTTTTTTCAAGTAAACAGGTCTGATTGCTAATTTTAAGCAACCATTTAACTGCAAGCTCCCACTCTTCCTCAAGCCGTGCGAAAATGCGATCCCTAAGGTCAACGTCTTGGACCAACTCGGCATATCGACGTGCAATATTCATATCACTTTTCGCAAGCACCATGTCCATATTCGAGAGCATGACATTGAAAAATGCCCAATCCCGATACATCTGCTGTAACTTTTCAACTGCGCCCGCGCCATGACTGTCGACCCATGCCTCGACTGCCGAACCAAAACCGTACCAACCAGGCAGCATAATCCTTGATAACGACCATGAAAATACCCATGGTATAGCCCTCAAATCCTCAATACGCGCAGACTTACTTCGAGACGCTGGGCGGCTACCTACATTAAGATCAGCGATTTCTGCAATAGGGGTTGCTTGACGGAAAAAATCAATAAACCCAGGGTCCTCAAAAACCAACGAACGGTAGACCACAAAACTGGACTGCGCCATTTCACCCAAAACGCCCTCATACTCAGCAAGCATCGCAGATGGACTCTCACCCTGTGGGACTACAGTCGCTTGGAGCGTTGCTGCGACCAAAGTCTCAAGATTACGTCGACCAATTTCAGGATCTGAATATTTACTGGAAATCACTTCTCCCTGCTCTGTAATTCTAATCTGTCCAGCTACGCTCCCTGCGGGTTGGGCGAGAATCGCTTCATAACTTGGTCCGCCACCGCGACCAACCGTGCCGCCTCTGCCATGAAATATTCTCAACCTTACATCATGCTTCTCAAAGACCTTGACGAGCTGTTTTTCTGCCTGATAGATCTCCCAGTTTGCCGTTAAAAAGCCTCCATCTTTATTACTATCTGAATAACCCAGCATGACTTCCTGGACATTATCTTTATTGAGCAACAACTTTCTATAAAATGGTTCAGAAAAAAGTGTGTGCATTACATCGGACGAATTTCGTAAATCCTCAATTGTTTCAAATAGCGGCACGATATTCATCGAAGAATCTGGATTTTCTCCAGCACTTAAGCCACCCGACTCCTTTAAGAGCAGCGCCACCTCGAGAATGTCACTTACATCGTTAGTTTGGGAAATCACATAATTCGCAATGGAATCCTTACCATATTGTTCTTGCAGCTTATTCGCGCAGTCTAATATCTTTAATTCTTTGCAGGTCAATTCCTCATAATCCAGAAAAGTTGACCTAAGCGGTCTATTCACGCTTAACTCACTTAGCAACCAACACCGCTTGCGCTTTTCGTCTAGCTCTTTGTAACCTAGCTTGCCCTCACCTCTTGCAAAAAGATCGGAGATCACGCTTTCATGCACTTCTGAATGCTGTCTCAAATCTAGCGAGGCCAAGTGAAAACCAAAAACATCAGCCGCCCTTATTAACGCTCTAATTCTTCCACGCGCAACTCGAGCACTTCTATTTTGATAGAGGGATTCGCTAACAATTTTTAGATCCTCGGAAAATTCCTCAGGCGTTAAATAAACCGACGCTACATCTTCAATTGAATAGAGAGCTTGCAGCTCCTCACCAAACGTATTCGCTAATCGTGCACGAATTGCCATTAGAGCGCGTCGATAATGTTCGTCTTTTCTATGATCAGAAAGATCTACTGACCGGGCTGCCAAAGCAGATAGCTTATCGGTCACTTGAACGCGCCAATCCGATTGAGACAGTTCACCAGTCAACGCCTCAAGTTCGCGTCTATAAAATTGGTACAGCATTTGACTTTGTTTGCCGACTGCATACATCATAACCTCGTCAGTAACAAAGGGATTGCCATCGCGATCCCCTCCAATCCAGCTGCCCATCTTAAAAAAACTTGCTATGGCTGGAGGAGATTTCAAGTCTGTCGTAACTGTATACATACGATCCTCAATGTCACCGTACAACCGAGGGAGCTCAGTTAGAAACGTAGAGTCATAATATGAAATTCCATTGTCTATTTCGTCCTGAACACTGAGCTTCAACTCCCTCAAAATTCGAGTCTGCCATAGCGTGAGTATGGATCTGCGGAGCAACTCATCATTACCAAATAACTCGGCTGGCGTTAAATTCTGTCGATCTCTTTTATTCAGCAAGGCAGCAAGCGTTTTTTGTATATCTAAAATGCTTTTTCGCTGCACCTCGGTTGGGTGCGCAGTTAGAACCGGGGCTATCAAGCCCTGAGTAAAAAAGGCTTCTAACTCATGCAATGATAATGCCTGAATTTCGGGCAACATCATTACGGCGTCTAAAGATCCCGCCTGCGGTCCGGAACGAGCAGCCTCATACGTGCGACGGCGACGAACATGATGCTGATCTTCGGCGATATTAGCTAATAAGGAAAAATAACAATAAGACCTAATGACAACACTTGTCTCAAAACCATCTAGAGATTTCAGTCTTTTAAATAACTTACGCTTAGCTCCATCGGAGCCTCTGCGTTGAAGTGAAACTGATAACTGTCGAGTTTTTTCTACGAGATCAAATATTATCTGGCCTTCATGATCACGAATCGTATCTCCGAGTATATCTCCAAGGAGTCTCATATCCTTTCTAAGTGCGTGCTCTTTACGATGTGATTCAGTCTTTTTAACGTACTTATTCATACACTACCCATGTTTATAATTGATCAGCACTATTTGCCACGTGTCGCTCCGCAAAAATTTCTAACTTAGCCTTTGACTCTTCTAAACGATTCATTCTTTGGTACAGAACCGAAAGTTCATACGCCACTTCTGCAGAGGCGTCCAAAGCATCACTTGCGCGGAGATAACTCTCAGACTTCCCCCACAGCTCACGCTCCCGGCACAGAATGCCCAACGCCGTCAATAACCTTACATTTTGGGGCTGTTTCTCCAACCAGCCCTCAGCCTTTTGTAAAGGCGAAACATCCTTTTCATCTGATGACCGAACGTAATGCAACATGACCTCATCATCCCAAGCACCACTCAAATAGTCCTCTACTAAAGTGTGAGCCAAACGGTTCTCTTCAATAGCCATAAAACCTTTTGACATCGCTAAAACAAAAACTGCCTCCCCACGAATTCGCTTACCCGCCTGTTTCATGATTTCTTTAAGCTCTGAGCACGACACAACTGGCGCAGTCAGCATTCCTAGCGTTGCCTCAAGCCTAATTTGGTGAATCTTCTCAGCGCCTAAAGCGTTAAATTTTTTCGCATTCTTTACGGCTGACAAAACCTGGGCCCACTGCCCGCCAAGCCTTAATGCGGCAATTTCAGCACGAACGGAACTCGTACTTCTTTTTTTTATTTGGGACAGCGCTGCTAATGCATCATGGTATCTAGACTCATCGATCAACATTAAAGATTTAATAAGATAAACATCATCACCCCCGTCTAACTCAAGCTGGGCAATCGAGATATCTCGATCTGAATAATGTCGCTCGATATGTGCAGCTCTCGCGGCAACTACAAGGGTCTCTCGAGAAACCTCATCACTATCACGCATATATTTTTGCGTTTCCTCATAAAGCGACTGTGTTTCTGCAGCAATTAGATTCTTAATAAAGCCCTTAAGCCTTATAAGTTCCTGTCGTTCTTGACGAATTTTCAAATACGCTAAAAATCTTTGTTTCGAACCCCATATAAAGGAAAGGATTTTCAAACCCAGATACAAGAAACCAATCAATAACAATTGCAAGACAAAAAACACAGTTAATGACAACTCAACTTGGTAACCAAAGCCTCTGAATAAAACTAGAGCATCACTGTTTTTGGCAAAAGACACGCAAGCAAATGCTACAAACCCAACCATCACAAGCGACAAAATTGATCTCATATCATCACCTCAAAAAACTAGCGAAACATTCACACAAAACTGCGAGAGTCCTCATGGAGCGTCAGCCTGAACAGGTGGAATACCCTTGAAATAATTTTCAATGGCTGTGAGCGTCAAGGTGAAACTGGGAACCGGAACATCCACCATACTATGTAACTCTTTGATCCGATCCAATACGACACGTACTTCTGGGTCGTTGAGATCAAAATGAGTCTGCACATAATTTTTAAGCGATTCGATTTCTTCGCCTAGACGAACCATCTGGTTCGCATTAAATAGGTACTCCATCTCCAGCACTTTCAATCTAAATTTTTCAAGAACAAAATAACGTGAATCAAGCTCCGGATCTGGACCCTTTAATTGACGAACCTGAATGACCGACTTAATTTCCTGCCAAATGTTTCTTAGTACAACCCAGTCAGTTGCCAAATCAGGGGGCTCAATCCTCGGTACGTCAAACGAAGGACGATTGCTATCAGATACTTGAAGCCGATTTGCCAATTCCAATAATTGTCGTAAACCTTGCTCAATACGACTCACGTCAATTATCTTTGCTTGCCTCAAAAACACCAAGTCCTGATCCAACGACTCAATGAGCTGCTTACCATCCGCCCCGAACTTAACTGAATCAGCCGATGCTCTGAGCTGATGTAAGAGAGTCAAACCTGCTTTTTTCTGTACTGAATCCAATGGATACTTATGAAATCCTAAAATTAGGTCTCTCATTTGCCACACAAACATAGATGCATCGGGGTTAAATGTCGCGCCCGGGAACTGATACTTGCCGTTAAGACGTTCAACCTCAGCATTCAACCTTTTTAATTCAAGCGCTTGCCTCTTAGCTTTAACATTTAAGTCGGGCAAGCTCTTCATAAAATCGGCCTGTAACCGAGAGCTATAGCTATCTAATTTAAGTTTGCTCGCCTCAACTTGTACAGTTTGACTCGTCATTTGATTTATGTACCAGACACCAAATGGGATACCAATACACAAATTACATATCGCAATGATCATTGAAAACTTACTGAACCAACTGTGTTGCTTTTTATTCAAGTCCTGAGAGGAAACATGGTCATTGTTAAACGGGCCATCTACATCTGTGGTTTTTGGTTCTGTATTTTGCTGATCCTCCATGCGAATCCCCTTCTATTGCTCTAAACCTAATGACTGAAACCAATCTTCGAGACTATGTACCATGGCCTCTCCGGCATCTTGACAAACAAAAACAGTTGTTACTCCAAGAGCCATAGCCTTTTCAGCAATCGTAGAATGATTAACAAATAGCGGAGCAGCAGTAAGCAGCGCCTCTTGACCTTGGAATTGCGCAAAAATGTTAGCTAATGATTTTCGGCTTGTAACAATCCACCCATCAAGCCCCATCTCTAGCTGAGCCAGTATTCCTGCACCAATTGGATCTTGTATATCCGATCGGCGATAACACGCATGAGTTTTAACTACAGAGCCTTCACAGCCTAATAACTGCTCCAATCCTTCACTACCACCTTCCGCGGACACAACCAGTACAGTAGATGAAGATAAGTTTAATTCACCTTGCAACTTTTTCACAAGCGAAGCGCCGCCGCCCTGCCCTTCCGGCGCAAAAGCTAATCCCCCTTTAGCTTTAATTTTTTCTGCTGTTGAGAGGCCTACAGCCGCTAACTGGATGCCTGGTTGGGCCTTAAGCAACTCCGACACATTCCTCCAACCCATTTCAACCGAAGTCGGACTGACGAAAATAATGGCATCGTAAGCATCCGACGGACTGACTGGGTCCACTACTAACTCTTGAATATCCAACCCGGGACACAGTACAGCTTGACCTGCTAGCGCTTCTACTTGTTTCACAAGATATTCGCTTTGAAATCGAGGCCTCCCGATCAATATTGTTTTTTCTGCCAAGGATCTCATGTCCACAGTCGGCGCCTATTCGATCTGGCTAAGCAACTCTAATGCACCCAAGGCGATCAATTCGTCAACTAATGCCCGGCTAAGATCTAAGCCTCTGTCACTGAGCTTCTCCGTTCGCCCGGCAACCCTCAAACACGTCGTCCCATTTGGCAAAGCAACAAATGCGCTCATATCCATCCCGCCCGAGGAAAAGCGTGCATAAGCACCCAGTGGAGCGGTGCAGGAGCCCCCCAACGATTTGGATAGGAAACGCTCCATTTCTACACATGTCCTAGTAGATTCATGATCTAACCTAGATAACAAATGACGCAAGTCTTTACGCGAGTCCAAACACTCGACGCCCAGGGCCCCCTGACCCACAGAGGGGATACTGACATCAACAGGTAAATATTCCGCTATTCGCTCTCTGAGCCCAAGTCGCTCTAACCCGGCCGCGGCCAGGATAATTCCATCGAATTGTTCTTCGTCCAGTTTTCGCAGGCGCGTCTGAACATTCCCCCTAAGCGGATGCACGGTCAAACCTTTAAATTGATTTCTTATTTGACTCTCTCGTCTATAGCTAGATGTCCCGATTATGCCCCCTTCAGGGACATCGCTCAATTGGCGATACTTCGATGAAACGAAAGCATCCCTGACATCCTCTCGGTCTAAAATGGCCGGCATGCAAAATCCATTTGGAATAGTCACGGGCACATCTTTCATGGAATGGACCGCAATGTCTGCCCTTCCATCCAGCATCGCCTGCTCCAACTCTTTAATAAATAGGCCCTTACCGCCAATTTTAGCGAGAGAGGTGTCCAACTTCTGATCACCCTCGGTGGTCATACCAAGAATCTCAATATCTAGATCTGGCTCGGCATTTAGCAACAACTCTTTGATTCTATTTGCCTGCCATAGCGCTAATTCACTCTCGCGAGTGGCAATAACCACTTTATTCATATGAAATGCTTCCGGTTCGTCAAAAAAAAACTATGCACTGCTTAAAAAAACAGTATTGGGTTCAAATTTACAGACTGAGATTTTACTTAGCTTTAATTGCCACACATCACAATGATACCGTACCAAGCATGCTTTACTCACGCAAAAGTACGTGATTTAAATTTTCCATATATGCTTACTTACAAAAACACTTAGAGTTACGAGAAACAATTAAAATAAGGACGTTAAATTAACGAAATGCATGCCATGGCGATTTATGAGTAATAAAGACAGCAAAAAGAATCAAAACACTTGGTCTGGTAGATTTGACGAACCAATAACCGAACTTGTTAAGAGGTATACCGCCTCCGTTGGGTTTGACTATCTACTTGCCGAATATGACATTGAGGGTTCGATCGCACACGCCGAAATGTTGTGTGCACAGGAAATAATTAGCGATAAGGATCTTGATGAGATTAAAAATGGCCTCATCCAAATTAGAACCGAAATTAAGAAAGGCGACTTCAATTGGTCTCTCGACTATGAGGACGTCCACCTCAACATTGAACGCCGACTCACCGAATTGATCGGAGATGCTGGAAAAAAACTCCATACAGCGCGGTCAAGAAACGATCAAGTTGCGACCGACATAAGACTCTACGTGAGAGATCAGGTGGATTTAACAATTAAATTAATACATCAATTTCAATCAAATCTACTGAATCTCGCGGAACAGCATGTCCATACAGTCATGCCTGGACTCACTCACCTACAGGTTGCTCAGCCCATCTCGTTTGCACATCATCTAATGGCTTATTTTGAGATGACCAAGCGTGATGCAGAACGATTTCAAGATCTACGAAAAAGGGTGAATCGTCTTCCCTTGGGGTCCGGAGCACTTGCTGGAACCACCTTTAAAATTGACCGATTGAGCGTTGCTGAAAAACTCGGCTTTGATGGTGTGTGTGAGAATTCTTTAGATGCCGTATCAGATCGTGATTTCGCGATAGAGTTTTGTACCGCATCGGCTCTGGTCATGACACACCTTTCACGACTATCCGAAGAACTTATTCTGTGGATGAGTCCTCAGTTCAATTTTATTGAAATAGCTGATCGCTTTTGCACCGGTTCCTCAATGATGCCTCAGAAAAAAAATCCTGATGTCCCAGAATTGGTTCGCGGAAAAACAGGCAGAGTAAATGGGCACGTCGTATCTCTACTGACCTTAATGAAAGGCCAACCACTTGCCTACAACAAGGATAATCAGGAAGATAAGGAACCGTTGTTTGATACGGCACAGACGATTCGTGACACGCTTTTGGTCTTTGCCGATATGTTAACGGGAATCACCGTTAACAAACAAACCATGCGCGAGGCGACTACAAGAGGATTTGCAACCGCAACCTGTCTCTTATACACATCTCCGAGCCCACGAGACAGGCAGAAATCTCGT
>CAJXOL010000031.1 GCA_913057675.1 uncultured Pseudomonadota bacterium
GAGATTTCTGCCTGTCTCGTGGGCTCGGAGATGTGTATAAGAGACAGGTCTTGGCTCTCGAGGTGACGTCTAGCCACTTCATCAGGCATATCCGGTCGATAAAAAATCTTAGAGAAATCTAACCCTTTTGCTTTCCAATGTTCGACTCCTTGCTTGGTATCAAGCAAATCAGATCGCCCGATAAGTTCATTAAGGCTACGTACGCCCATCTCGGCCATGATCTCTCTCATTTCCTGTGCTACAAAATGGAAAAAATTGATCACATGTTCGGGTTTTCCTGAAAATTTCTTTCTCAAGACTGGATCCTGAGTTGCGATACCCACTGGGCACGTATTTAGGTGGCATTTGCGCATCATGATACAGCCCTCTACGACTAAAGGCGCTGTCGCAAATCCGAACTCATCAGCTCCGAGCAAGGCTCCTATGATCACATCTCTACCGGTCTTCATTTGGCCATCTACTTGCACAACAACACGACCTCGAAGCTGATTAAGCACTAAAGTTTGCTGAGTTTCAGACAAACCCAGCTCCCATGGGGAACCTGCGTGCTTAATCGACGACATTGGAGACGCCCCCGTGCCACCATCGTGTCCAGCAATGACAATGTGATCTGATTTCGCCTTAGAAACACCAGCAGCTACTGTGCCAACTCCGATCTCAGAAACAAGTTTGACGCTGATCGAAGCTTTAGGATTTGCATTTTTAAGGTCATGGATTAACTGCGCCAAGTCCTCAATCGAATATATATCGTGATGCGGTGGCGGCGAAATAAGCCCTACTCCTGGAACTGAAAATCTAAGCTTCGCTATATATTGTGAGACTTTATGTCCAGGCAACTGTCCTCCCTCACCAGGCTTTGCCCCTTGAGCGACCTTAATCTGAATTTGATCAGCATTCGCAAGATATTCCGCTGTAACGCCGAATCGGCCTGACGCAACTTGCTTGATTTTAGAACGAAGTGAATCTCCCTCTTCAAGATCAACATCAGCCACAACAACGGAGCCCAAAACATTCTTTATACTCGTTTTGGATTTCACTGTTTTAAATCGCCCGGGATCCTCCCCCCCTTCACCAGTATTTGACTTACCCCCAATACGATTCATCGCAATCGCAAGTGTGGCGTGGGCTTCAGTCGAAATTGAGCCCAATGACATAGCCCCGGTAGCAAAACGCTTAACAAGCTCAGTCCAAGGCTCTACCTCATCTATTGAAATCGGACCTGACAAAGGCTTTATCTCAAAGAGTCCGCGCAAAGTCATATGTCGCCGACTTTGCTCGTTGATCATCTGCGCATAATCCTTATAAGTAGAATATTCATTAGTTCTTGTTGCACGCTGGAGTGTCGCAATAGAATCCGGTGTCCACATGTGCGCTTCACCACGCACACGGAAAGCATACTCACCCCCCGCATCAAGCGCTGATATTAAAGTTGGATCTTTTTCGCTAAATGCCCTTAAGTGCTCCTTAATAGATTCCTCAGCAATCTCCTGCAACCCAATGCCTTCAACATTACTCGACGTTCCTGTAAAAAATCGCTTAATGAACTGAGTATTTAAGCCAATAGCCTCGAAAATTTGAGCGCCGCAGTAGGACTGGTAAGTCGAGATGCCCATTTTTGACATAACCTTATTCAAGCCTTTGCCAACCGCTTTGATAAAGTTTTTTTGATTTGTGTCTGAATCCTGTTTGAGTTCATCCGATATCGCCGCAAGTGTCTCCATCGTCAACCAGGGGTGGATCGCTTCCGCGCCATAGCCGGCGAGCAGGGCAAAATGGTGCACCTCGCGCGCTGAGCCCGTACTAACAACAAGACCGGTCTTCGTGCGCAAACCACTTCGCACCAAATGATGATGTACTCCACTCGTTGCCAACAAAGCTGGGATCGCGACTCTTACCGGACTAACCGCCCTGTCGGTCAAAATCAATATCGTCTTACCATTGTGAACAGCACGTTCGGCTTGATCGCAAATCGCTTGTAATGCGCGTTCCATTCCATCTGGGCCATCATCTCGGGTAAACGTCGTATCAATGGTCTCGCTATCAAAGTCTCCGCCAGTGCTCTGCCCGATATTAAGGAGCGCCTCATAATCCTCGGAACCTAAGATCGGTTGGGCGACTTCAAGCCGCTTTGTTACTGTCGCATAATCGACTCCGAGTAAATTAGGCTTAGGGCCAATATAAGAGATTAAAGACATTACCAACTCTTCGCGAATCGGGTCGACCGGTGGATTTGTAACTTGCGCAAACAACTGCTTGAAATAACTGTAGAGGGACTTGTTTTTGTCAGACAAAACGGCAAGCGGGGAATCATTCCCCATTGATGCTGTTGCTTCCTGACCTAACTCCGCCATTGGCATCAAAACAAACTTAATATCTTCTTGGGTAAAGCCAAAAGACTGCTGAAGATCCAGTAGCCCCGGAGCATCTCTGGGCACACTTGCAGCCTTATCGGAATGCAGGTCTGTGAGGCTCACTACCGACTCGCGCAAAAGTGCACCGTAATCTCGCTCAGCGATCAAAGTTTCTTTAATTTCCTCGTCGCCAATAATGCGTCCCTGATCTGTGTCGATCAACAACATCTTCCCTGGTTCTAACCGCCACTTGTGAGCTATGTTCTCTTCGTTAATCGGTAAAACCCCAACCTCAGACGCCAAGATAACTAAGTCATCTTTCGTGACGACATAGCGAGCAGGTCTCAGGCCATTACGATCCAAAGTGGCGCCTATCTGAATGCCATCAGTAAAGGCTACCGCCGCGGGGCCATCCCAAGGCTCCATGACCGGCGCGTGGTACTCAAAGAAATCTTTACGCTCCGGACTCATAAGCGCGTTGCCAGACCATGCTTCCGGGATCAATAACATCATCGCCTGTGCTGGCGTATACCCGGCCAAAACAAGCAACTCGAGTGCGTTATCAAAACTAGCGGAATCAGACTGCCCGTCCTCAATCAGGGGCCACAATTTGGCAAGATCCTCCCCCATGACTGGCGAAGTTAAGGCTTGCTGTCGCGCCTTCATCCAGTTGACATTCCCACGCAGTGTATTGAACTCGCCATTGTGCCCGATCATCCTAAATGGATGCGCAAGCTCCCAGCTTGGGAAGGTGTTTGTAGAAAAGCGTTGATGAACCAAAGCTAAAGCGGATGTGAATGTTGAGTCTAAAAGGTCTAAATAATAATCGCCAACTTGGCTCGCTAGCAGCATCCCCTTGTAGATAATTGTTCTAGCAGACATCGATGGGAAATAGAAACCACCCGCTCCGACCTCATATGACGCAGCAGCTCCATGTTCAACTTGCTTTCGAATCACAAAAAGCTTTCTTTCAAAGTCCTGAACACTTGTGCAATTCCCACCACGGCCAACAAAAATTTGACGCACTACTGGTTCCACATCTCTCGCAGTTTGACTGATTCCCGAATTATCAACGGGAACATCTCGCCATCCAAGTACATCCTGGCCCTCAGCCTGAGTGAAATCCTCTAGAAGACGCTCTATATTTGATCGGACAGCCTCATTCTGAGGCAAAAACACCATGCCTACACCGTAGGCACCAATGGGCGGCAATTCGAACCCCAAACCTGACAGACCCCGAAAAAACTCATCAGGAATTTGCACTAAGATGCCCGCCCCATCACCTAACAACGAATCAAAGCCAGTTGCACCACGATGGGTCAAGTTATCTAAAACCTCCAACCCTTTTTGCACAATACTGTGACTTCTGCCTCCTTTGATGTGAGCTACAAAGCCAACCCCACACGCATCATGCTCGTTGCCCGGGTTATAAAGCCCTTGGGCAACCGGTTTTACAAACTTAGTCACAATCTTGCCTCTCTATATATCTTTAATTCTTACAGTAGGACTCCGAAAACTTAAAAAATATCCCCAAAGACAACAAATCCGGCTGAGCACCGGATTTAAACAAAACATCCTAGTTTACCGTGATACAAGGTATTTGATCAATACAAGGTGATTTTGCTTAAAAACTATCCACGTGGAACAACTGTCGATACTCCTTCATTGCGTATCTATCCGTCATTCCGGCAATGTAATCTGCAATGGCTCTAGGGGTATCGGTCTTAGCCTGAATTTGATAACGGGGAGGCAGAAGCCCAACATCGTCATTAAAAGCCTTAAATAAGCCCTGAACCACTCGCTTAGCTTTATCAGCCATTCTTTGAACTTTGTAATGACGATACAGATGTTGATGCAAATACCGCTGCAATTCTCGATGCTTAAACTCCATTCCCTCACTAAAGCAAATCAATGCCGGCAGCGAACGGATGTCGTCCAAAGTGGATGGGTTAGCTTCTTGAATTCGACACTCACTCTCATGTGTGAGATCAATAACAAAACTGTTCACCGTACGTCTAATGGCCTCACTGGCTTTGCGCTCCACATCAATACTCGGGTACTCGTGCGCAACAGCATTTAAATGTTCCCCAAAAACTGGGAGCCCGCTCATATGCTGGAGGTCAAGCAAACCAGATCGCAACCCGTCGTCAATATCGTGGTTATTATAAGCAAGGCTATCCGCCATATTCGCTAACTGAGCCTCCAGAGAGGCCCGGCGGTTCTCGATAAACCGCACTCCAATTTCCCCGAGATCTTTGGCATTATTTAACGAACAATGCTTCAAAATTCCCTCTCTCGTCTCAAAACACAAATTTAACCCATCGAACTGAGCATACCTATACTCCAAGTGGTCGACGACTCTCAAAGACTGAAGATTATGTTCAAACCCGCCATATTCTCTCATGCTTTCATTTAATGCGTCCTGACCGCTATGACCAAATGGCGTGTGGCCTAAATCATGAGCTAACGCAATTGCTTCGACGAGATCAACGTTTAATCTGAGGTTAGTTGCAATAGATCGCGCGATCTGGGCAACCTCTAAACTATGAGTTAATCGCGTTCTAAAATGATCTCCTTCATGATTCACAAAAACCTGAGTCTTATACTCGAGCCTACGAAAGGCCGTTGAATGAATAATTCGATCTCGATCTCTTTGAAATTCCGTGCGCCCGAAGGCTTTCTCCTCATCGAATCGGCGACCTAAAGTAGCGTTCATAGGGACCGCATAGCTGGCAAGCAACTCAACTGACATGATTAACGCCCTACTCCGTCGAGCACTTCAACAAGCAGATCCTTGGGAAAATCTCCAGTAACGTAGGCCTTGCCCAAACTTTTCAATAAAATTAAACGCAATTTGCCATCGAGCACTTTTTTGTCATACCCCATCAGCTCTAAGTAACGATCTCGACCTAAATCAGGCGCATCGACCGGCAGCCCAAGCCCGCTCAACAACTGCTGTATACGATTCCAATCCGATTGAGTCAAAGTCCCCATTAACACCGACAATCGCGATGCCAGCAATATGCCAACTGCAACAGCCTCTCCATGAAGCCATGCCCCATAGCCGAGGCCGGCCTCAATCGCATGACCGAAAGTATGCCCAAAATTCAATAGTGCTCTTGACCCTGATTCGGTCTCGTCATCCTCAACAACCTTCGCCTTACTCTTACAACACTGCTCTACCGCATAACCCAACGCATCCAAATCTCGTTTCATAAGTAGGGTCACATTTTTTTCGAGCCAAAGAAAAAAGGCGGCATCCATAATAGCCCCATACTTAACGACTTCAGCTAACCCCGCCTTGAATTCTCGCTCAGGCAAGCTTTGCAACATCTCTAAGTCAATGAGAACAGCTTGAGGCTGATAAAAAGAACCAATCATATTTTTTCCAGCAGGATGATTGATTGCGGTCTTGCCACCAACGGAGGAGTCAACCTGCGCCAGCAATGTCGTGGGAATTTGCACTAAAGGAACCCCTCGCTGATATGTGGCAGCTGCGAATCCTGCCACATCACCTACAACCCCGCCACCTAGCGCGACTATAGTGGTCGATCGATCGACCCGTTTTTCTATCAACTGATCGTAAATTGAACTGAGCGTCTTTTGCGTCTTAAATCGCTCTCCGTCTGGAATAATGACTTGATCAATCGCAGCTCCCGCGTTGGAAAAAAATTTGGCGACACGCTCAAAATAAAGGGGGCCCACCACATCATTTGTAACCACAACGTAACGCCTGCTTCGCAATCCAAACGAATCAACCAACTCTCCATTTCGAAAGGAGTTCCGCCCAATAAAAATCGGATACGTTCGGGTTCCAAGCCCCACATTGATCTGCCTATTTCTCATAACCTCAGTTACCAACCCGTCTCATTGCGCTCGAGCGATGATGAGTTCGTGTTCTAGTCTATTTAAAAATGTCTGAAGATTCGGTTCGCCCGTTTCGACCACTAAATCTGCTATTGCAGTATAGATTGGATCTCTGACTCGAAATAAGTCTTTGAGTCTTTCCAGAGGATTCTCTGTATCCAAGAGGGGTCGATTTTTATCTGTTTGCGTTCTCTTCCATAAATCCTCAACCTGAGCCTTCAAATAGACAACGAAACCCGTCGAACCCAATGACTTTCGATTGTCTTCCAAGATAGTGGCTCCACCGCCCGTAGCCAATACAATATTGTCCAACGCCGTAAGGTCTGAGATCACTGCTTGCTCCCGCGCACGGAAGCCTTCCTCACCTTCATGATGAAAGATTGTCGCAATGGACACACCCGTTCGCTCTTCGATGACCTGGTCCGAATCAAAAAAGCTCTTTCGAGCGCGCTTTGCAAGCAGTCGTCCTACAGATGTTTTTCCAGCACCCATCATCCCTACGAGGTAAATATTACCTTTAAAAGAGCTCAATGGCACTTCGGATGTATGGTCATAATCGTTTACTTTTTCCATTGTTAAATTCTAACCGCTAACTAATCGACTGTACTAATTCTTGTGATTTTTTATATCAACACAATTAAAAATAAATAGACCCACCTTAGAAGCACTGCGTACTATAATCTGTAGTATTGAGATCAAACCAAACGAGCTTCAATGCGTTTAAGTAGCCTATTCTCTAAATTCCTACTGCTTTGCTTCAGCCTTGGGGTTATAAGCATTCTTGTTGCGACCTTCGCTTTCGTCGCCGCCTACCCTCAGCTGCCCCCTGTAACTGCACTTACAAACTACCAGCCCAAACTACCGCTTCGAATTTATAGTCGAGAGGGGGTCCTGATTGGCGAATTTGGACAAGAGTATCGAGAGTTTATTGGTATCAGTTCGGTCCCTGAGCTCCTAAAAAATGCCATTATTGCAGCGGAGGATGAGCATTTTTTGGAGCATCACGGCATTGACTTTTTCGGAATTGGTAGAGCTGCGATAGCTAACCTCTCGGCACGAGGCGCGAGACAAGGCGCAAGTACGATTACCATGCAAGTAGCGCGTAATTTCTTCCTTTCGTCAGAAAAAACATTCACTCGGAAATTCAATGAAGCCCTTTTAGCTATAAAAATTGAGCGTAATCTTACGAAAAACCAAATCCTTGAGCTCTACATAAATCAAATTTACTTGGGGCAGCGTGCCTTCGGGTTTGCCGTCGCCTCTAAGATTTACTTTGGCAAACCCCTGTCACAAGCTTCATTGGCAGAAATATCTATGCTGGCAGGACTTCCCAAGGCACCATCAAAATATAACCCCGTAGTAAATCTTAAACGCGCCAAACAGAGACAAACATATGTACTCAATCGAATGTTTGGCTTAAGTTTCATATCAGATAAAGAATTGGAAGTAGCGAAAACCGCAAAGCTTGAGCTTTCTTCTGCGCGCTTAAACCCCAGCAGACACGCTGAGTTTTTCGTTGAAATGGTTCGGCGGGCATTAACGGAACAATACGGCAAAGAGGCTTATACAAGGGGATTGAATGTCCACACCACACTTTCAGTCAAGCACCAAGAAGCCGGATTCCAAGCATTGAAAAAGGGGTTGGAAGCACACGACCAACGAGAGGGATATCGAGGATCAATAGCAACAATTGGTATGCCGGCGAAAATAGATGATGAAGCGCTTGAAGAGCTTCTGCATGACCTAGAAAAAGTTGAGGACCTAACTCCCGCAGTTGTCATTGATATAACGCAATCTACGATTGAGGCTTACACCAAAGGTGTTGGTTTAATCACTTTAAGTGACAAGGGAACACAATTCGGCTCACTGGACCTCTTAGTTGGGTCTGAATCAGTTTCACCATTAGAAAAAGGCGACCTGATTTATGTCCGTAAAAATAAGATTGGGTTCTGGCTTCTGAGCCAACTACCCGCTGCCGAGGGCGCAGTTGTATCAATTGATTCCGACACTGGCGCGATTCATGCCCTCGTAGGTGGGTACAATTTCTACCGAAATAAATTTAATCATGTAACGCAAGCTAAAAGGCAACCAGGATCTAGTTTTAAGCCTTTTATTTACTCCGCGGCCCTGGAACGCGGATTCACTCCAGGGACAATTATTGACGATGCTCCCTTTGAAATCGATGAGAGCCAAACTGGCTTTCAGCCCTGGGACCCACAAAATTACGGCGGAGAATTCGCTGGCCCAATAAACCTTCGTTACGCGTTAGCCAAATCTAAAAACTTGGTAGCCATTCGCATACTGCAGGCCATAACGCCAAACTACGCCCGCAGTTTTTTAAGTCGATTCGGATTTAACCCGAAACATCATCCACCCTACCTGACTATGGCATTGGGAGCTGGCTCCACTACCCCGCTAGAAATGGCTCGGGGTTATGCCGTTTTTGCTAACGGTGGTTATTTAGTAGAACCTCACTTCATTACACGCATCGAGGACATCGAAGGCAATCCATTATTCAAACGGAAATCAAGAAAAATAAAAACAACGTCAGATCGAGTGATTAATGCACGAAATGTATTCACCATGAATTCTCTTTTGCAGGGCGTTATTCAAAATGGGACCGGCATTCGTGCAAAATCGTTGGGTCGTAAAGATCTAGCAGGCAAAACTGGGACCACAAATGACAACATTGATGCTTGGTTCGCCGGCTTTCAACGCCGTATCGTTGCTATTACTTGGGTTGGCAAGGACCAACCCGAGCCGCTAGGTGATAAAGAAACTGGTTCAAAAGCTGCATTACCGATCTGGATTGACTACATGAAAGTGGCGCTCAAGGAAATTCCCAAAGAACGACCTCCTACACCACCCGAAGGTATCAGGTCAGTACTAATTGATCCGACGACAGGATTGCCCACAGACAACGATGGGGTCCTAGAATACTTCTACGATGAAAATGCGCCGAGCAAGAATTCGGGAATCTTGTTCTAGGACTCAATGCCAGACCAAATTATTTGGCTGCCAAAATAACCTTTGCAGCATCCAGTGCAAAATAAGTTAATACCCCGTCCGCACCGGCTCGTTTAAATGATAGCAACGCCTCCATCATGCAAGAGTTCTCATCCAACCAACCATTGGCAAAAGCTGCCTTTAACATGGCGTACTCACCACTTACTTGGTACGCAAACGTTGGAACACCGAACTGGTGCTTTACTCGAGCGATAATGTCTAAGTAAGGCAAACCGGGTTTAACCATTACCATATCAGCACCTTCTTGCAAGTCCAAACCAACCTCACAAAGGGCCTCATCCGAATTAGCAGGATCTATTTGATATGTTTCCTTGTTACTTTTACCTAAATTGGTCGATGAACCGACCGCGTCCCTAAATGGTCCATAAAAACTCGAAGCAAATTTCGCCGCATAAGCGAGTATCCGCACTCGATCAAATCCATTTTTGTCGAGCGCCTGCCGAATAGCTCCAATACGGCCATCCATCATGTCAGAAGGGGCTAAAACATCAACTCCAGCAGCGGCTTGGCATAGTGCCTGTTGAATCAGAACCTCAACAGTTTCGTCATTCAGCACATAACCCGCCTCGTCGAGCAAACCATCTTGGCCATGGCTCGTGTATGGATCAAGTGCAACATCAGTAATCACCCCCAATTCCGGGAAGTTACGTTTAAGTGAAGCAACCACTCTAGGTACCAAACCTTGTTCAGAGTAGGCCCCCTCTGCCAACGGCGTTTTAAGCTCCTGATCTATCACGGGGAACAGCGCAATCGCAGGTATGCTCAACGCAACACATTGTTCTGCAATTTTTAGTATGAGATCCGGGGTATAACGCATAACTCCAGGCATTGATTCAATCGTCTGAGTTTTATTTTTACCCTCAAACAAAAATACCGGATAAATGAGATCATCAACACTTAAACGATTCTCACGAATAAGCCTTCGCGAAAACTCATCCCTCCTGTTTCGCCTCATTCGACGATGAGGAAAGCGACCTAATATGTTTACACCCACCTTTAACCTCCAAAAAGCGTAATTAAATTAGGCTCGAAACGCAAGCTTAACTTAACCACTCAATTAGTTTAGCTCGAGCTTCATTTAAACCCGCCCTATTCAGGCTTGAAAAAACCTGCACAGTAACTTGCGCATATTGGCCCATTAGTATATCGGATACCTCTCCTAACTTCTTCTGAACCTCACTCCGAATAAGCTTATCGGATTTAGTAAGCAGTACGTGGATCGGCTTGCCCGTCATGGAAAACCACTCAACAAGCTGCTCATCAAGCACTGTTGGCGCGTGGCGAATATCCATCACTGCGAATAACCCTCGAATCTGGTGCCTTTTGGAAAGATACGTGGTGAGCTCTCTCGCCCACGCATTCCTCATAGCCTCCGAGACCCTTGCGTAACCATATCCCGGCAAGTCAACTATAAATCGATCCTCAGTTACCTTAAAGAAATTGAGTAGTCGCGTTCGACCAGGTAACTTACTAGTATGAGCAAGTTTCTTTTGGTTCGTAATTACGTTAATCGCACTCGATTTACCCGCATTCGAACGCCCAGCAAATACTACTTCGCCACAATCATCATCAGGAATTTGATGATATTTCTCAAAAGACTTCCAATACTCGGCATTTTGGACAACTAGAGACATAGGCAAGATCACGGATAAAATTTAGGCGTGCATCATAACTTAACGACCACAGAATCACCCAAAAAATAGCTATTACTGCGTATTTGTTACCACCGATGCCTCTTCATGTTCCCTAAAATCAAACAAGAGGCCAATATGCCATTCAACAAAAAGGCTTCACAAATAGAGCTTTTAAATCACCATTTGTTATCGGCACACTTTAAACGCTTCCTCAGCGACATCCAGCGTTGCCTGAATGTCTTGATCAGTATGCGCAGAAGACACAAATCCGGCTTCAAATGCCGACGGTGCCAAGTTAACACCTCCCTCAAGCATGGCATGAAAAAAACGATTAAAACGTTCTCGGTCACAACCCATCACGGCATCATAAGTTTTTGGCACTTGCTCAGTGAAGTACATACCAAACATGCCACCAACATTATTGGCACAGAATGGAATAGTAGCTGACTTTGCGCGCTCTGCCATTCCGTCAACCAACTGAAATGTCTTGGCTTCAAGCGACTCAAAAAAACCCTCTTGGCTTATTAAATCTAAGGTCGCCAATCCTGCAGCCACCGAAACCGGATTGCCAGATAATGTACCGGCCTGATATACCGGCCCAGTTGGCGCTAATTTTTGCATTACCTCACGTCGACCTCCAAAAGCTCCCATGGGCAAACCACCACCTATCACCTTGCCCAGAGTGGTGATGTCGGGATTAATGCCATACAGCCCCTGAGCTCCTTTAGGGCCCACCCTAAAGCCCGTCATGACCTCATCAAAAATCAACAATGCTCCATGTTGCGTGCATAGCTCACGGACTCGCTCTAAGAATTGCACACCACCCATCACAAGGTTCATATTGCCCGCAATTGGTTCAATAATAACCGCCGCAACTTCATGACCTATCTGAGCAAAGGTTTCCTCAAGCGTATTCACCTTGTTGTAGTCGAGAACAACTGTTTGCGCCACCAATTCTGGTGGAACCCCAGCCGAACTCGGCTGGCCAAACGTTAAAGCTCCGGACCCGGCTTTAACCAGCAACGAATCTGAATGGCCGTGGTAACACCCCTCAAACTTAATGATTTTAGGCCTTTCAGTGTAGCCGCGAGCGAGCCTTATCGCGCTCATCGTTGCCTCTGTACCAGAGCTAACCAACCGCACTTGCTCCATCGAAGGAAGCGCTTCGATAAGACGTTCCGCCAGGGTCACCTCTCCCGGTGTCGGAGCACCAAAACTTAGTCCTTTTTCTGCAGCCTTCTTTACAGCACTCACAATCGAGGGGTGCGCGTGTCCGGCGATCATTGGCCCCCACGAGCCTACGTAATCAATATACGCGTTTCCATCCACATCAAAGATCCTGCTTCCCTCACCTCTTACAATCGTTTTAGGCGTGCCTCCAACAGACCCAAATGCTCGAACTGGAGAATTGACTCCTCCTGGAATTACTTCTTTCGCACGCTCAAACGACAACAAATTACTCGACGACATACACTACCCTTTTGACCTAAATGTGAATTTGATTTAAATTTATAAAGCTTATCCATTCTTGCGCTCGAGACACCACATCAACCGCCCCGAATAAACCATTAATGACAGCCAAGGCCGATGACCCTTGAGCCAATAACTGTGCAGCGTTGTCGAGGGTGATCCCACCAATAGCTACAACAGGGATTTTAATTCCGTTCGCGCTCGCCAACCCAAGAATATCGGCCGAAACCGGCGTTACTATTGTCTTCGATACTGAAGGAAAAAACGCTCCGAAAGCGACATAATCAGCGCCTCTTTTTTGCATCTCAAGTGCTATTTGTAGATTATCGTAACATGACACCCCGATTATTTTTTTGGAACCAAGAATACCTCTTACTGCCTCAAGATCCATGTCCTCCCGTCCAATATGTACGCCTCGAGCGTTAACCTCTTTTGCCAAATGAGGGTCGTCATTGATAATCAAAGAGCCACCCGACGACTCAATAACGTCGTTTAGCCTGCGCGCAACGAGACGTCTTTTATGGCGCGTACTGACCTTGTTCCGATATTGAAACAACCGCACCCCTCCACTCAACGCTTGCTCTACCATCGAAGCCAAACGATCCGAATCGTCAATATCAGGCGTGATCGCGTAGACTCCTGTCTTGAAAATATCTATAGCATCGCCCGTCATAATTTGCCTTTTTTGCGATTTGGGATCAGTTGACCATCACTGATACGGTACCCGTTTTGGAGACTATTCCAAGTAAACTGCTGCCCCTTAAAAACTGATTCAACAACACTTGAGCCGTCCGCATGGTATCCCGATATCGCAGATGCCAAAGTGCATCCAGACCCATGATAATCACCAACAAGTCGAGGCCAAGTCCATGAATCAATTAATCCATATTTGTCATACAACCTATTTGTAACATCTATGCTATCCGAATGAGTGCCCGTCACCAAAACAAACTTTGCGCCAGCTCTTGCCAATCGTAAAGCACGTTCGTCATTTGAAGCCTCTTGTAAGATGGGGTCAAGAGCTTCGGCCAACGCCTCAAGCTCTTTAATGTTAGGCGTAACAACCAAAGAGCGTGGTAATAACTCTTTGATCACTTGCCGTGCCAAATGGCTCGAGACAAATTGATACCCTCCTCCCGAATTGAATACCGGATCGAAAATTACTGGCTTGTCCGGAAACTTTTTCAATACCGCAATAATTTCTTGCAATACGTCAGAATTTGGAACCATCCCAATCTTAAAAACATCCACCTCAATATCGAGCAATAAAGTACGAACCTGCTCTCTGATCAAATCAGAAGCCAGTGGATGGACCTCAGACACCTCCCGTGTATTCTGAATTGTAATGGACGTGACAATAGTAAGCGGATGACAATCAAGCTCAGCAACAGTGAGCACATCCGCCTGCAAGCCTGCCCCACTCGTTGGGTCGGATCCTGAGAAAACCATTACTACTGGCTTACGTCTAGTCATAAATTTATGCTGTACTTATGTTTGATTTAGAATGCTACTTTAAGTGAACCCATTTTTAACCTTGTTTTAACCAAATATCAAATGACTGAAGAAAATAACAACCCCTTTAAAACCTACATGTGCTTAATTTGTGGCTTTATATATGATGAAGAAGCCGGCTGGCCTGATGAGGGTCTCTCCCCGGGGACTCGCTGGGAAGATGTCCCCGTAAACTGGGTTTGTCCGGAATGCGATGCCCGGAAAGAAGATTTCGAACTGGTTGAAATTTAAAGGTCTTACAAAATGAGAATGCTCCACACCATGATTAGAGTTGGTGATCTGAATCGTTCCATACAGTTTTATATTGAAGTACTTGGAATGAACCTAATTCGCAAGGTGGATTATCCAGGTGGACGATTCACAAATGCATTCGTTGGTTATGGCGCCGAATCAGAGACTTCAGTTCTAGAGCTCACACATAATTGGGATACCAAGTCTTATGATTTAGGAAATGGATACGGTCATGTTGCTCTTGGAGTTCCCAATGCCTATGAAGCCTGTGAAAAAGTGAGGGCGCGGGGCGGTCAGGTAACGCGCGAAGCTGGGCCCATGAAACATGGCACCACTGTGATTGCGTTTATAGAAGATCCTGATGGCTACAAAATTGAATTGATTGAGCGAGAGTAATGAGTTTAGTTCTGAGAGACAACATTAGATAAACGGACATAATCATCCACCGATAAAGTTTCAGGTCTTTGGCCTGGGTCAATAGTCGCCAATTCTAGTTGTGCTTCTGAAACAATTCCTTTTAAGGCATTTCGCAATGTTTTGCGCCTTTTAGAAAATGCCCCGAACACAATGCGCCGAAAGATCAATCGATCCACCTCATAAGCATTAGTCCTTGGCCTTAGATACAGAATTGAAGACCACACTTTAGGCTTTGGATCAAACGCCTCAGGAGTAACATCAAATAACTTCTCGATTTCCCAACCAAGCTGCATGGTGATGCTTAACTTTCCATAGCTGGATGAGCCCGGGCTAGCGACCAGCCGGTCAACCACTTCCCGCTGCAACATGAACATTGCATCTTGGATGCTATTAACGCTAGCGTCCACATGAAATAGAATTGGTGTAGAGATATGATAAGGCAAATTGCCTAAAAGCCTTAGCGAGGAGCCCAAACCAGATATGTCAATATCGAGGCAATCGGCCTCAATGATTTTCAAACGACCCTCTGAGAATTTTGATTTCAAATATTGAACAGCATCTCGATCTACTTCTATTGCAGTCAACCTGGGAATTTTTTTTAATAACTCGTTTGTGAGCGCACCGTATCCTGGGCCAATCTCAATCACGGCATCTGAAGTAGTAAAATTAGCTGCTGCTAAAATGTCTGCAACAACGCGACGATCACGTAAAAAATTTTGACTAAATCTCTTTTTTGCAACTCGAGACCCCATCCGACTGATCAATTAACGTATTTTATAAAAGTCGTATCTCGAACGTCACGAATCCACTCTTCAAAACGGAACTCAAGTTTTTTTTGCATGAGCGCTTGTCGCGCTACCGCTATTTGACGATCCTCAGAAATGTCAGAGTCACGACGGTCAAGCACTTCGATCAAATGATAACCAAATTGAGTCCTTACAAGCTCACTAACTTCGCCGATAGCCAGCCCTGCTAATGCCTGCTCGAACTCAGGAACCGTCTCGCCTGGCATTAACCAGCCGAGAACACCACCCTTTGACCCGCTTGGGTCATCAGAGGCTGACTTAGCAAGCGTCTCAAAATCCTCACCGCCAATCACGATCCGATTACGAATCTCTACGGCCTTAATCTGCGCATCCTCATCAGGCACTATCTTATCTACGCGAAAAAGAATATGACGCACCAGAGTTTGTTGAACAATTATTTGCGCGTCACGTCCCCTTTTATCCATTAAATATAAAATATGAAAGCCGTTGGAGCTGCGTAGCACATCACTCGTTTGACCAATCCTCATGCCGCTCAAAGCGTCAATGAATAAGTCCGGGAGGTTTGACTGATCCCTCCAACCCATCATGCCACCCTCAAGAGCATCTGTAGCGTCCGATAGCTCGGCGGCTACTTGCCTAAAATCTAATCCCTCGTCAATTTTGGAGTTAGCCTGCACAACCTTTTCCTGGGCATTCTTCAGGTCTTCTGGCGTTGCATTCTCCGGAATCGCAATCAAAATATGTGCGATCAAAGACTCATTCTGATCCGACACATCGCTTTTAAGTTTCTCTATATACGACTTAATCTCGGAGTCGTTAACGATCAACTTCCCCTCAACCTCTCTGCGTCGCAATTTTAAGATTTTTGCCTCTGTAACAATAGTCTCTCTAAGGTGTTTAACACTCAAGCCATTTTGCTCGACCACCGCCAGATAATCTTCCATTGATAAATTTTGTTGTTGCGCTATTCTCTGCATCGCTCGTCTAACTTCATCATCAGACACTCGAATGCCAGTTCGATCTGCAAGGTTCGTAAGAACCTTACGCGTAATCATTCGTTCAAGCACTTGCTGTCGGAGATATGTCAAGTCTGGAGCAGATGACCCTGAGTTCACTAAGTTTTGACGAGTCAAGGATATTTCTTTAGTCAGCTCCACCTCAGTGATGACCCCGTCACCTACAATTGCAATGATCCTATCAAGAGAAATGATGTCCTCACTGAAAACCGCAGTGGTAAGAGAAAAAAATAAAAAAAACTTAAACAAAAAACTCATAGGAATATCTCAATCGAAAAATGAATCATATTAAATAATTACTGACTTGAGTAGCCACTAATTTTATCCTTTAGTGCGCCGACTGCGTCACTGCCAACGCGAGTAATGCCTTTTAGCTCCAACTGAACGAAAAAGCTCGTCGCATAAAGATCGCTCCCGACCAAATTTTGACCCGTTAAAAGCCGATTCGCAACAAACCTAAAGGCCCAACAGCCTTGTTTGTACTCCAAACCCGCAACTCCCTCAATGAGTTTTCCAGAATCCTTCGCGTAATTCCAACGGCCGGCAACCCCCCAACGGCCTTTTATGGGCCACTGTCCCGAGAGATCATACTGCTCGTGTGCGTCGCGCGTATACCTGTATACGAAATTTACCACTTTCCCCGGCTCAGGCTTATATTGCAGGCGATGATCATGGTTAATCACCTCATCAAGCACTGCGCTGTACTGCATTAACGTATTAGCACTCAATGATTGGCTAATGCGCCCTCGAGCACCCAAAATAATATCAGACCTGTTGCCTGTTCTTGGGGCGTCTGCCGCGTTAATAACGACTAACTCCTCATCAAAGTGAAAGCGTTGCGCAACAGTAATCTGAAACCGCTCAGCACCGTTTTCAGAATCTATAAATTGACTGGTCAAACCAAAGGTTAACTGGTCCGCATCATTAATACGGTCGCCTCCGGAGAAGATATTCTCTGAATAAACTTGTGACAAACTAAAAGTAGAAATACCACTATCAAATAAAGGTAGATTATTTTGATTCTCAAATGGCACGTGAACATAAAATATTTGCGGCACGAGGGTTTGTGTTAAATCCATGCCCCCTATGTTTACGTCTCTCTCAAAAGCGAGGGAGCCACGTACCGAATAGATTGGCAATGCGCGATCTTCAGTCACCCCTGTGTCGAGATCATAGTTCGTATAATGTATGCCAACCTTGGGGCTTATGGTCAAAAAATCGTTATCGTAGACATATCTGAGACCGGGATAAACAATCGTTCTCAGCCCCCCCTTTTGATTCCTGTCATCAAAATCACTTATTTGTGCCCTTGATTCGGACTCAAAACCGTAGCCAAAGCTGGGGGTAACTGCAACATCGATTTGCGGATCCAACTGCACTGGTGGCGTTGCAAAGTTTAGGGTTTGGTAATGGACAACTCTGGCACTCCCTGTCCAGTCAGCCCCACCAGCAACAAGTCCGATTTCTCTGGGCAAATGCACCAATGACGTTTTGCCGGAGTCGTTACTCAAGTCCTTAAAGTAAGTATCATCGGAAATCCCCTGTAAGTTGGCATATCCACTCAAATTCGAACTAAATCGCTGTTGGTGTTTGAAAGTATACGACCCTCTAGATTCTTCTCGGCCAATCTCTTTCTCAAATTTACTGTCTTTATTAATAAAATCATATTTAAGCTCCCCACTAAACGACTGCCCCATGTAGCGCGAATGAGAGTTAACAAGATTTCCCCGGTCGGACATAGTGCGCAAGGCAATCGTACTATCGATGTTGGGAGCTATATTCAAGTAAACGGGCACGGTCACTTCAAGACCATTTTGAACACTCTGCCCATAGGACGGCGTTAGTAGCCCACTTTTTCTTTTATCGGTAAGCGGAAATGAGAGATACGGGGTATACAAAATTGGCATTCCCTTGAACCAAACCGAGGCATTCCTTGCTGCCCCGTAATCGTCATCCTGATAGATATTCAAACGAGTTGTTTTAATCAACACATCCTCCTGCGTCACATCACAAGAGGTATACGTCGCATTAATTGCTCGTTGGCGATTTGGCCCTTCGAAAATTAATTTTTTCGCCCGTCCACGAGCGCCTGTTTCTGAAAAAAAGTACTGCGCCTCTTCAATCTCGCCCATTTCTGTACTTGGTGAGTACCTAAGTGTATCTCCAAGAATAAAAACCCCTGGCTTTTTAACTGAGACGTCCCCGCTTCCGGTCATTTCGTCATTGATTTGATCATAGAGTAAGTAATTACCCCTCAATTCTTGATCGTCACGGATAATAACCGCATTACCCTCCGCCTCAATATACCGTTCGCGAACCCCAGTAATTCGCTCTGCCTCTACAGTCGTTTCCGATAACATCGCATCTGAGTTGTCCGACTGTGGCTCATGCGTTACCTGGGCCCCATTAATAACCATCCATTCAGCGTCCTTAATTTGAGCTTGCGCTAATCCGGCGAAAGCAAAAAACGTAACTAAACAAATAAGTCGGGGCTTTAACTTCGTATAATAAAGTTTTAGGGTAATCATCTAATTATGCGTACAAATGAGTTTACGGCTTAAATCATGAATACAAGTGAAACAATTTTCGGCGAATCCAGACGGAGTCAGCTTGAGGGCTGGTTACGCCTAATACTCGATGAGTGTGATTTTACCTTAACCGACCTAGCTGCAGATGCTGGTGCTCGACGTTACTTCAGAATTAAGCCCTCCGGCGAACATTCTCTTGTGCTCATGGATGCGCCCCCAGTCCATAACGACAATCAGCAGTTTGCGCTCGTGGCAGACCTACTTGAAGCTCATGGACTTCACGTTCCGAAAATTAAGCACGCCAATTTCAAAGACGGATTCCTGCTGTTATCTGACCTAGGCGACGCGACGTATTTAAAAGCACTCAACAGCGACAACGCCGCCAAGCTCTTTGATGACGCAACAACCGCGCTCGTCCAACTCCAAAGTATCACGGAACTAGACTCGCTAAATTTATACAGCGCAGACGTCATGCGCGAGGAACTCGCTTTATTTGATACTTGGTATATCCAAAAAAACTTACAGATAACACTCGAAGAAAAAGTTCAGTCATCACTCAATAACGTCTTAAAACTAATAACCGAACGTTGTATGAGCCAAGCAACAGTCTTAACACATAGGGACTACATGCCAAGAAATCTGATGGTCTGCGACGCAAACCCTGGTATCTTAGATTTTCAAGATGCCCGAATAGGTCCTATCAGCTATGACGTGATCTCGCTATTTAAAGATGCTTTTATAAGTTGGGAAGAGGAACAAATCATGGACTGGACAATTCGGTATTGGGAAAAAGCCCGTAAATCATCTTTGCCAGTTCCACAGGACTTTGGAAGTTTTTATGAAGACTTAGAGTGGATGGGCTTACAACGACATCTAAAGATTTTAGGAGTTTTTTCGAGGCTTAAACATAGAGACGGTAAGGATCATTATATTATTGATGCGCCACGCTTCTTAACGTATGTCCGTGATGTTGCGAGCCGGTATAACGCCCTCAAACCGCTGTTACTTATCCTTGACCAAATAGAGGGTAAAACACAACAAATTGGACATACATTCTAGGCTATGGTTAGCGGACCTACTGCAATGATTTTAGCTGCCGGGCGAGGAACTCGAATGGGTACGTTAGGGCAGACTCATCCAAAAGCGCTGTTAACCGTTGGCGGAAAGCCACTGATTCAACATCATATTGAAAAATTACGCGATTCAGGCTTTACCCGCATAGTAGTTAACGTCAGTCATTTAGGCGATCAAATTAAATCTTACATTCGTAATATGGCGAATTGGGGTCTGGAGATTTACATATCGGAGGAGACTACACCTCTTGAAACCGCTGGAGGCATCGCTAACGCGATGAGCCTGATAAGAAGTGATATTTTTCCTGTCATCAATGCCGATATTTTCTCTGAATTGCCCTTCCACGATGTGCGAGAAGCCATGAATACGTTAAAGAAGCGTCCAAGCACCTCCGGTTATCTATTTTTGGTTAACAATCCGACGCACCATCCCATGGGTGATTTTTGTTTGAGCAAAGGGGTTGTGAGGCTAGGCACAGCAGATACGTTCACCTTCAGCGGCATCGGAATCTACAGGGCCGAACTATTTCATGACATTTCGCTTAACACCCCTACCCCGTTAGCACCAATTCTGAAAAGGGAGGTCAAAAGTGAGAGACTACTGGGACATCATTTTAATGGCCTTTGGTCCGATGTTGGCACCCCAGATCGACTAGAACAAGCTAACCAATTAATTACATAATGTAACCGCCGATGTATCGACCATCTCATTTCCAATCAGATAACCATGCGAGATCGATTCAATTGATCGCGGAAAATCCATTGGCGACCGTAATCGCTGCCTCTAAAGACAATCTAGAGATATCACTCACGCCCGTATTAGTAAATGATGAACGTACTCAGCTAGAGGGCCACTTCGCGCGGCAAAATGATATCTGGCGGCAATTCACAGAAAAAAATATAACAAATTTTCTTTTTCAAGGGCCCCATGGATATATTTCACCGTCGTGGTATACAACCAGTCCGCATTTACCCACATGGAACTATGCAGTTGTAGAAATTAAAACAAATGTCACATTGATCAAGGACAAAGAAGAGGTTTTACCACTACTGCATAAACTTACAAAATCTTTTGACCCTGATTTTTCTAAATTTGCTACAACTAACGAGTATATCGAGCTCATTAACGATGCCGCGGCAGGGGTAGTATGTTTTCGAGCTAAAATTTTAGATATCAAAGCCAAGTTCAAGCTATCTCAAAATAAACAGCACTCGGATATCAACGAATTGATTACCATGCTTCGCTCAAACAAGTCTGATGGCCAGAACGCATTGGCCGATTTAATGCAACAACAACTAGATGATCAACCGAAAGGCTAAACAGGCCAAAAATATGAACAATCAATTTATCCATAGGCGCACTAAACTCGCAGAAAACTTACAATCTGGTATTGCAGTCATACCCACTGCCAAGGAAGTTATTCGGAACAAAGACGCACACTTCCCTTATCGCTTCGACAGTTACTTCCACTACCTAACCGGATTTGGTGAGCCAGAATCTGTCATTGTTATTATCGGAGGTAAAACTCCTAGTTCAATTCTTTTTTGTCGTGGCAAAAATAAAGAAAAAGAAATATGGAATGGTTTTCGCCATGGGCCAGAAGCAGCCAAAAACCTATTGCACTGTGATGAAGCATATTCCATAGATGAAATTGATCAAATCCTGCCTCAACTGATCGAAAACAAAGATACGATATACACGCCATTGGGAATCGATGTCAGCTGGGATCAGCAGATAATGGGTTGGCTAAACCAGACGCGATCTCGTGTGCGAGAAGGTATCGCAGCACCAGAGGGGCTCATTGATGTCAGGGGAATGCTGGATGAAATGCGACTTTTTAAAGACCCTAGTGAACTCGACACCATGCGGCAAGCAGCAAAAATATCGGCAGAAGCCCATGTGCTTGCGATGACGGCTACCAAGCCCGGTAAATATGAATATGCAATCGAAGCGGAATTTTTATATCATTTTAAAAAAAATGGCTCACAATTTCCGGCTTACACTTCAATAGTCGCAGGTGGGAAAAATGCATGTGTATTGCACTATATAGAGAACAACGCCGTCCTCAATGATGGTGATTTATTGCTCATCGATGCCGGATGCGAACTAAATGGCTACGCGTCTGACATTACGCGTACATTCCCCGTCAATGGGAAGTTCTCTGGACCCCAAAAGGCAATATACGAACTTGTGTTAGCCGCGCAAAGTGCGGCGATAGATGCCACCTCAGCTGGTAACAGCTGGCAAGCCCCCCACGATGCAGCTACCAAAGTGCTGGCCCAAGGATTCATTGACCTTAAGCTCTGTCATGGGTCACTCGATAAAGTCTTAGAAAACCGTGAGTACTTCAGATACTACATGCACAGAACTGGGCACTGGCTTGGCATGGACGTCCACGATGTGGGTAACTATAAAATCGACGGGGAATGGAGAGCTCTCGAGCCCGGAATGGCACTAACCATAGAGCCAGGCTGCTACATCAGTAGCGCTCCGGATATTCCGGAGCAATTTTGGAATATAGGAATTCGTATTGAAGATGACGCAGTCGTCCGTAAGGACAAGGGGTGTGAAATCATCACTTCTGGGGCACCTAAAACGATCAGTGATATCGAATCACTGATGTCGAACTGAGCTCATGATTGCAGAGGCACAATATGACGTTGTGGTAATTGGCGGCGGTCCTGTTGGCTGCGCTGTTGCGCTCGCAATGAAAAACATTGGCTTATCCACAATGGTATTAGAAACACAATCGGAACAATCAGTAATACCCGATGGGCGGACGCTAGCGCTTTCGTGGAACAGCTATCTCATTCTTAATCGTCTAAATGCTTGGCTGAAAAATAAAGAAGGGTTTCCTATTCGTAGCATACATATATCGGATCGAGGAAGTTTTGGGCAAAGCATAGTATCCGCTGCAGACGCAAAACTTACAGAGCTGGGCTTTGTGGTTCGTTTTAAAGATTTGTTGCCTCGACTAAGAAATGAATTAACTAATAAAAATATTAAAACTTTCTTTGAGTCGACTGCCACATCTATAAAAAAATTTGAGGATCATTCAAAAATCACGCTGGATATGGACGGCACATCAACGACGGTCACTGCTCGCCTCATAGTCATGGCCGACGGAGGCCAATCCTTAAACATAGCTGGACTAAAACATAAGCGATCCGTCGATTACGATCATGATGCGGTTGTCGGCATTATTACGAGTGACACCATGCCTACCGATATCGCTTACGAACTGTCTCTTATACACATCTCCGAGCCCACGAGACAGGCAGAAATCTC
>CAJXOL010000032.1 GCA_913057675.1 uncultured Pseudomonadota bacterium
CGAGATTTCTGCCTGTCTCGTGGGCTCGGAGATGTGTATAAGAGACAGATGGAGACCCGTATGAGCAAGTTATTGTTGACTTAGATGGACGTGTGGGTCTGGACTTTGGGGTCTATGGGGTGCCAGAGACATTCTTGATTGATGGAGAAGGCTTCATTCGATACAAAAAAATAGGACCTTTGACGCGAAGCGATTTTTCAGAAGATATTCTTCCATTGATAGAGGAGTTGAGCCTTTGATGAAAAATATTACTCTATCACTGCTGATAATGATTATGTCGGGCACACTGGCGTTTGCCGAAGAAGCACCAATGCTGGCAAAAGATCCGGAGCTCGAGGAGCGTGTTAAGGCGATCAGCCTGGGACTTCGATGTTTGGTGTGCCAAAACCAAACCATTTCTGACTCCAATGCAGGACTTGCCGTTGATCTAAAAAATCAAGTAAGAGACATGCTTCGACAAGGTATGAGCGAAGGTGAAATTAAAGACTTTATGGTCGAGCGTTATGGCGACTTTGTTTTGTACGATCCGCCAGTGAAAGGGACGACTATGGTACTGTGGCTGGGCCCTTTACTGATGTTGATTTTAGCTTTTTGGATGGCGGTCAGAATTGTTCGTCGGCGCTCGAGAGATCTTGATGCGCCACAAAATTCAAAAGATGCAGCGCGCGCACGGGAATTATTAAAAGACTGATTAGGATAGAGTTACCAATGTCATTATTTAATGTGTTATCCGGGTTGTTGAGTTTGTTCGTTCTGCTCGTCTTTTTAAGGACGATACTTAAAACGCGTGCGACCTCGTCGAATACCCAATCCCAAACTAACTTGCGCTTATTGCGTGATCAACTTCAAGAAGTTGCTGAGGATCACCGTGTTGGCAATCTGTCTGCAGAGCAATATGAGTTTTCAAAAGTAGAGATTGAAAATCGTGTTCTCGAAGAGGTGGCGAAGGAGCCTCAAGTGACCGTGATGTCTGGCCGCTACGCGAAGATAGTCTCGATGTTGGTGGTTATGCTGATTCCTTTCTCTGCATTTTATTTGTATAGCGTGATTGGAAGTCCTGAGGGGCAGGATGTAGCATTGTTTCTTGAGTCTCAGGACCAATCGTTTGATCAGGCAGAGCTAGAGTCAATGGCGGAAAAAGTTATCGAGCATCTAGCAGAAAATCCAGAGGATACCCAAGCGCTGTCTATGTTGGCTCGAACGTATCAAGCTTTACACAAGTTTGATGAGGCGGCGAACGCGTGGGAGCGAGCTTATCAGCTGGATCCTAATAATCCGGCGATACTCGTTGATTATGCTGAGTCTAGAGGGTTAGCGGCTCGAGGTAACTTAAGTGGAGAGCCAACTGAATTGATTAATCGCGCGTTAGAACTTGACCCAAATCATGGGAAAGGGCTCGCGCTGGGTGGTACAGCAGCGTTTGCAGCAGGTTCTTATCAATTAGCAATTGACCGATGGACGCAACTAATGAAGGCGAACTTGGTGGATGAGCAATTAGTTCAAACGCTACAGTCAGGTATTGCGGAATCAAAAATTAGATTGGTGCAGTCTGGTCAAGAGGTGAACGTTGAAGAAGTTATTTCAGAGGGTTCGTTTGCACAAGAAGGAGGCACTATTTTTTCAGGTGTTGTTCGAATATCTAACGATTTACGGAGCCAAGTAGGTTCTCAGGACGTGGTATTTATTTACGCCAGATCAGTTGAAGGTCCACCGATGCCTATTGCCGCGATGCGGATACCCGCGAACCAGCTGCCATTTAGTTTCGCATTCGACGACTCATCCTCCCTCATGCCTTCTCGGCAATTATCTGACTTTTCTGAGTTTATCGTAGGTGCGCGCATTTCAAAATCTGGTAACGCTATTCGAGCCAGTGGAGATCTAGAGTCATCAACTCTGGTGGTGCGTCAAGGGACCAATATTGAAATCTCAATCGATAGTGCGGTACCTTAGAGGCTGACTTGTATTTTTAATGACGTTACGAGGTTCAATGTGAGTCCCATTCGATTGCCACGAATTCAGTCAATGTTGATGATGAGTTTGTTAGGTCTGACTATTTATTTCTTGATTCCGACGCATGTGCAAGCTGATACTGTTGAAGATAACGTGTCGCAATTTATTCAAGATATGGTAACTAAACACCAGTTCTCAGAGGAACAGCTCAAGGTATTAATTGGGAGTGCTAAAAAGAAGGATAGTATTTTAAATGCTTTTGGCAAGCCAGCGACATCTAAACCATGGAGTTTTTTTAAGAAACTCTATGTGACGAATTATCGTGAGACGGAAGGCGTTAAATTCTGGAAAAAAAACGCGGCAACTCTTGCGAGAGCTGAGGAAAAATTCGGGATTCCTCAAGAAATCATTACGGCTTTGATTGGCATCGAGACCAACTATGGCACCTACACCGGTGAGTTTAGAATTCTCGACGCATTTTATTCTTTAGGTTTTTATGGGAAGCGCCGTAATAAATACTTTTTAAAAGAATTTGAAGAGTTTTTGTTGTTATCTCGTGAAAATAACATCAGTGCCGATTCGATTAAAGGTTCATTTGCAGGGGCGATTGGAATTGCTCAGTTTATGCCTTCGAGCTACCGAGAATATGCGATTGATTTCGATGGTGACGGTATGGCTGATCTAGAAAACAATGTGGACGATGCAATTGGGAGCGCGAGCAATTATTTAAAGAGACACGGTTGGAAGAGGGGAGAGTCGATTGTATTCCCGGTAAGTCCTCAAAAACCCGATGGTCTCAGCGAACTAACTGGAAAATCAAAGCCAAACCGCACTTACGGCGAACTCAAAAAAATGGGAATAAAAGAGCAATTTGATCTCAAGGACGACACATCTGTTGGCTTGTTTGAGCTCGAAGGCGAAGCTGGGGTGGAGTATTGGATGTCTTTAAAGAATTTTTACGTGATTACCCGTTATAACCCTAGCAACAATTATGCTTTGGCGATGGTTCAGCTGGCTGACAAAATAAAAGCCCTTAGATCTGCGCAATGATTATGTGTTTTCAAAGTGAGTTAATTTGACTTTTCATTTCAGCCATACTTTCGCAGAGCAGTTAGAGGGATTTTATCGGTCATGTGAACCTGAGAAATGCTCTTCACCTGAGCTGCTGCAATTTAATTCTTCTCTTGCGAGAGAGCTAGCGTTAGATCATGAGGACTTCATTGGTGAATTCGGGGTATCGGTATTATCTGGAAATGAATTACCGAAAAATGCTAATCCCATTGCTATGGTATATGCAGGTCATCAGTTTGGTATGTTTACCCCTCAACTTGGAGATGGACGCGCATTGCTAATCGGTGAGGTGGTAGATGCAATTGGCAGCCGACGAGATGTTCAATTAAAGGGATCAGGAAGAACGCCATTTTCACGCGGTGGTGACGGTAAGGCTGCGCTTGGGCCAGTACTTCGAGAATATTTGGTAAGTGAGGCGATGCATGCTTTGGGGATTGCAACTACTCGTGCGCTAGCTGCTGTGAGGACAGAGGATTGGGTGCGAAGAGAAGAACCCAAACCGCGTGCTGTGCTTACTCGTGTTTCTGCCAGCCATATTCGGGTGGGCACTTTTGAGTATTTTGCGGCCAAAGGTGAGTGGTCTCAGATTAAGCGGTTAGCTGACTACGCGATAACAAGGCATTTTCCCGAAGTCATCAGTGCTGATGATAGGTATCTGGAATTCTTTAAATCGGTGCTTCGTAAACAGGCGAAACTGATTGCGGATTGGATGAGCGTCGGTTTCGTGCATGGCGTTATGAATACAGACAATATGACGATTTCTGGAGAGACGATTGATTATGGTCCGTGCGCTTTTTTGGATAGGTATACGCCGGCCATTGTTTTTAGCTCTATTGATGATTACGGGCGCTATGCGTACGAGAATCAGTCAAAAATCGGGCAGTGGAATTTAGCCCAATTAGGCAAAGCGCTGATACCACTCTATGAGGAGGAAGAAGAGCAAGTTATACAAAGATTCGTTGATGCGCTCGACACGTTCAATGTTTGGTATGAAGAATATTGGCTCTCAAATATGCGTACTAAGCTTGGTTTGGCGCGTGCTGAATTGGGTGACCTTGAGCTCGTTGAGCAATTGCTCCAATTAATGCAACAGGGGCAGGGCGACTTCACCCTCGTGTTTCGTCACTTGTCCGCTGCACTTTTGGGTGATGATTCTAAGTTCAAGGCTCAATTTAATGACCCATCATTACCAAGTGCCTGGTTAACATTGTGGTTGAAAAGGGTGGGTCGTGAGGGGTTCGTGTCGACTCAGTGTGCGATGAATATGAATAACGTGAATCCAGCATATATCCCTAGGAATCATAAAGTTGAGGAAGCATTGGATGCGGCAGTTAGTCGTAATGATCTTGAGCCTTTTAGAGTTATGCTTAAGTTGCTAACCGAACCGTATCGCGATCATGTTGGGATGGACGAGTTCGCAATTCCTGCCGCGCTAGGCGCTAGTCCCTATGTCACGTTTTGTGGCACTTAGGTGTCATGTGTTTGAGAAGCGAGCACCTTTTTTAGCCATCACTGCTGTTCTTTAAAGCTGAGAGCTCATAGATTAAATCGAGTGCTTGTTTGGGCGTTAATTCATCGGGTTTGATCTCGGAAAGACGCTCCGCCATCGGATCGGTCTTTTTTAAATCTTCCGACTGAGATGCTGTTCCATTGAATAGGTCCGGTTGCGCGGTATTGCCTTTGGATTCTAAAAGTTTAAGTTCCCGTTTCGCAGCGTTAACAATTTCCTTGGGCACACCTGCAAGCTGGGCCACCTGTATTCCGTAGCTTTGTGAAGCTGGGCCATCCGCAACTCTGTGTAAAAAGACAATGTCGTCTTTGTGTTCGACCGCGGAAACATGAATATTGCTTACTTCGGATATCTCTTCGGACAAACCCGTTAACTCAAAATAATGGGTGGCAAACAGTGTGAGACTGCTATTGGTTTTTGCCAGATATCTTGCGATCGAAAAGGCCAGGGCCAGCCCGTCGTACGTGGAGGTGCCGCGACCAATCTCATCCATGAGTACCAAGCTGTTTTCCGTCGCATTATTGAGAATATTTGCTGCTTCTGACATTTCAACCATGAATGTGGACTGTCCACCTGAAAGATTGTCAGAGGCACCAATACGAGTGAAGATTCGATCGACTCTGCCTATTAAGGCCGTTTCTGCGGGCACAAAACTGCCGACGTGCGCGAGTAGGACGATTAAGGCGCATTGACGCATATACGTCGATTTCCCCCCCATATTGGGACCGGTAATTATGAGCATTTTTCGGTTTACATTGATCTCAAGATTATTCGCAATGAAGTTACCAATCTGTGTTTCTACTACTGGATGGCGCCCATTGATGATGGTGATTTGATTGCCTTCTACAAGTTCTGGACGAACGTAATTTCGTTCCAATGCGATTTGAGCGAAGCTCCCTAGCCCATCAAGTTGAGCAATTGCTTTGGCTACCTTTTGAATTTCACCTCGATGTTGTTGTAGCGTTTCGATAACTTCTTCATATAGGTGTTTTTCTCTTTTTAAAGCACGATCTTTTGCAGATAACGCTTTGTCTTCAAATTCCTTTAGCTCCGGCGTAATAAAACGCTCAGCATTTTTGAGTGTCTGGCGTCGCCTGTAGTTATCTGGTACGGCTGCAGCGTTTGCTTTAGATACTTCGATATAAAACCCATGAACACGATTAAACTCGACTTTCAAGTTGGAGATCCCGCTATTCTGTTTTTCTCTTACCTCGAGTTCGATTAAAAAATTGCCGCAATCATTCTGAATAGATCTAAGTGTGTCGAGCTCAGCATCGAACCCGTCGTTGATAACGCCCCCATCAGTCAGTACGCTAGCGGGTTCGGGAAGGATAGCCTTTTCAAGTTGCATCACAATTGTCGCGTTACAGGCTAGATCATTTGATAAAGAAGACAGTAGAGCTAAATCTGGGGCATTTATTAGTACTTGTAACTCCGGAATTATTTTTAACGTATGCCTTAAGCCAGATAGATCTCGTGGTCGTGCACTTTTAAGTGTGATTCGTGTATTGATTCGTTCGATATCCGACATAGATGAAAAAATCTGTCGCATTTTCTTTAATGCTGTCTGGTTTTTTTGATCGCTAAGCCATGTGACTGAAGCGAGTCGCTCTTTTATGTCATTATGATTGAATAATGGATGATTGAGTGCATGTTGTATCCATCGGGCTCCCATGCTAGAAGCAGATTTGTCAAACGTTGACAGCAAGGTGGGACTGACCTCACCTTGAAGGGTTGTATTAATCTCGAGATTTTTACGGGTTGAGACATCAAGTTGGATGAAATCGTTTTCGCGTTCAACCTGTATCGCAGTAATGTGTGATAGCCGTTCTGATTGTGTGCTTTGGGCGTAAGTTAAAAGCGCGCCGGCTGCTGAGATTGCGCACGTGGAATCCTCGCAGCCAAAACCACGCAAGTCACGAACCTTAAGGTGTTCGCATAATGATCTTTTTGCCACGTCCTCGTCGAAGTGCCATGAGGGCAGTCTTTGAATTCTGATTTTAGTTTGCCCAAGTCCCTGGAACGTGGCGCCCTCTGGCGCAATGATTTCAGAGGGTTGTAGTCGAGCTATTTCATTTATTATAGATAGGTTGTTACTTTGTTTAATCTTCAATTGCCCAGATGAAATGGACATCCAAGCTACGCCCCAAGTGTTACTTTTATTATAAAAACTTAAGACGTAATTCTCCTGTTTGTCAGAAAGTAGAGCCGCGTCTGAAAGCGTGCCTGGGGTAACTATCCTAACGACTTTTCGATCGACGGGGCCTTTAGATGTGGCTGGGTCTCCTATCTGCTCACATATAGCAATTGATTCTCCAGATTTAACGAGTTTGGCGAGATATTGTTCTGCAGCGTGATGAGGTACGCCCGCCATTTTTATGGGTTCTCCATCTGAGCTACCTCGGGACGTTAAGGTGATACCGAGTAGTTTTGCAGCACGTTCCGCGTCTTGGAAAAAAAGTTCGTAGAAGTCTCCCATACGATAAAAGAGGAGTTTATCTTTATGGTCTGATTTGATACCCAAATACTGGCGCATCATGGGCGTATGCTGAGATTTCTGCTCAGGCTTGTTTGATGGACTCTGGCCGAGGTTAGTTTTTTGGATCTTAGTCATGAAAAATTAAGAACACATTGGTCGTTGCAAGCTCGTATGTGAGTGTAAATAGAATTGAGCTTGAAACATCTATCCTGCCATAAACGCGAAAGAGTTGAAAAAAATGTTTTTTTAACTTTCACCTTTCTTGAGGTGAGGCCTGAGTGCAGACAATAGTTGAACAAAAATTTTGGGGTTTCCAGCAACAATTCTTCCGCTGTCTAAAAATTGATCTTCTCCCTCCAGGTCTCCAACAAGCCCACCAGCTTCTTTAATGAGGAGAGCTCCTGCCGCCATGTCCCATGGGGATAACCCTATTTCCCAGAAACCATCTAATCGACCAGCAGCAACATTAGCTAGGTCAAGTGCGGCCGCTCCAGGTCTTCTAATGCCTGAAGTTTTCAACGCTATTGTTTTAAACATCTCTGTGTAAGACTCAATGTCTGCATTCGCCTTGAATGGGAATCCAGTACCGATTAAACAGTCAATGAGCTTGTCCCTTTTTGATACGCGGATTCGCTTTTCGTTAAGGTAGGCGCCAGCGCCCCTGCTCGCGGTATAAAGGTCATTTCTACAAGGATCGTAAACAACTGCAACTTGCAGCTGCTTCTTATATGACAGTGCTATGGAGACCCCGTAAACAGGGAAGCCATGCAAGAAATTTGTTGTGCCATCAAGTGGGTCAATGATCCATTCATAATCAGATTCCCCGGTTCTTCCGGATTCCTCCGCTAAAAATGCGTGATTTGGATAAACTTTTTTTAAGGAGCTAATGATTTCTGCTTCTGCCGCGTGATCTACTTCGCTGACTAGATCATTTAAACTTTTATGCTTTATTTTTAATTGGTCGATGTTCTCGGCCGCTCGATTGATAATATCTCCGGCGCGCCGCGCGGCTTTAACCGCAAAGCCTAACATGGGATTCATAGTGATCTCTTGAGTATGTTTAAAGAACGAAGGCATCATTCTAAATTAAACCAACTCACTTCGTAACGTTAGTATGGGTTAGGGTGCGCATAAAACTAGTTTCCCAGTAAATAGTACACTGACACCATGCTTGATCGAGTCAGAATTATTCTTGTGTGTCCCAGTCATCCCGGCAATATTGGGTCTACTGCTAGGGCAATGAAGACGATGGGATTAACTCGTTTGTACCTAGTGACACCCAAATCCTTTCCACATATGGACGCGACAGCCTTAGCCGTCGGCGCAGCCGATATTTTGCATGGCGCCTCTGTTTGTGAAACCCTCGATGAAGCGTTGACCGGAACAATATTTTCGGTTGCCTCTACAGCAAGGCATCGAGATTTGAGTCACCAGATTTTGTCTCCTAGAGAGGTGGCTATCTCGCTAATGGGTAAAACAAATGATGGAGACGTAGCTATAGTATTTGGCCCAGAACGAACGGGTTTGACCATTGAAGATGCGACAAAGTGCAACGTGGTGTCAACTATCCCATGCAACCCTGATTATTCGTCATTAAATTTAGCCCAAGCAGTTCAAATATTTGCGTATGAGCTTAAGGTAATTAGTGGCGATCCTGTAATCTTGTGTGACGAAGAGAAACGTGCGCTTCGCGCGACACATGAAGAAACGGAGCGTTTAATCGTGCACTTCGAAAAAGTACTGATCGATGTTGGGTTTCTGAACATGGAAAGTCCTGGTCGGGTGATGCAGCGCTTGCGAAGATTGATCGCGCGCGGCGAGTTAGAAAAGGATGAGCTCAATATTCTAAGAGGTTTCCTTAGCGCAGTTGAGAAAAAAGCCCTGTAACATCGGGATCAATTCGAAATTTAGGGATAATAATGTTTGGTCGAATACGTGAAGAAATACGAATTGTTTTTGATCGTGATCCAGCTGCGCGAACCACTTGGGAGGTTGTGACCTGCTATCCAGGTTTTCATGCAATGTTGTTTCACCGTATCGCCCATATTCTATGGCATCTTGGCTTCAGGTGGTTTGCTCGATGGTTATCTGCAATTGGGCGATGGCTGACAGGAATAGAAATCCATCCCGGGGCGGCTATTGGACGTCGATTTTTTATTGATCATGGGATGGGCGTGGTAATTGGAGAGACTTCCATTATTGGTGATGATTGCACCTTGTATCATGGCGTGACACTTGGCGGGACATCATGGGATAAAGGTAAACGTCATCCTACGCTTGGTGACGGTGTGGTTGTTGGGGCCGGTGCTAAAGTGTTGGGGCCAGTTACGATAGGGGCGAATGCTAAGATCGGCTCTAACGCAGTTGTTGTTCGGGATGTGCCAAATGGCGCGACCGCGATTGGTATCCCAGCAAGAATTGCTGAGGCAGGGGAGAGGCCTAGAAAAGAAAATACAGAACATCCTGGGTTCTTGGCATATGGTCTAAGCGGGGATGTGAATGACCCTTTAGTCAGGGCTGTACACGGAGTGCTAGAACACTCGCAAGATATCGACGCGCGTCTTGATTTTATTCTTGCAGAACTCAAAAAAATGGGTATTGATGTGGCTGAGCAAGAGGGATCTCAAGGTCTGCTGAATAAAAATAATCCTGCTGAATAGTTGATTAAATTAGTCGGGAACTTTACAATTCGTCTATAGTCTCAAAATTATTGGTCATAAACATAACCAAGAAATTCCGGCCCTGGGGAGGGGCGAGTCAATGAGGTTAACGACGAAAGGACGCTTTGCGGTTACCGCAATGTTGGATATTGCCCTGCAAGAGGGTGCAAAGCCTGTATCGCTAGGTGACATCAGTGAGCGTCAGCGCATATCTCTATCTTATCTTGAGCAGCTATTTGGGAAACTTAGGCGAAGGTCGCTTGTCACAAGCGTGCGCGGTCCTGGCGGAGGTTATCGGATCAAGCAGCCCATCACGTCGGTTACGGTTGGAGAAATAATAAGAGCGGTTGATGAAACAGTTGATGCTACCCAATGTGGCGGTTTAAAAAACTGCAAGGACGATAAAGAGTGCATTACCCATGAATTATGGACGGGATTAAATGAACATATTTTTGATTATATGGATACCGTGAAACTTTCCGACTTGGTCGAAAGGCGGGCCTTCAAGATGAGTGGTATTCAGCCAGTTAAATTTGAAAAAAGAAATTGATGCAAACGTATTTTGACCATAATTCCACCACGAGAGTAGCTGATTCGGTGCTGGGTGCGATGTTGCCATATTTCCAACATCAATATGGAAATGCATCGAGTCGACATGATCTTGGAACGAGCGCCCGGTCGGCGATCAATGAATCGAGAGAGAAGATTGCTGGACTTGTTGGTGTTCAGCCCTCCCAGGTGATTTTCACTTCTGGTGGAACTGAATCAAATAATATGTTTGTTGCTGGGATGGCATCCTACTTGCCGCCAGCCAGAGTGATGGTTAGCTCGATTGAGCACCCCTGCGTTATGGTGCCAGCTAGACATTTGAGCAGACTGGGCTGGACGGTAGATTTAATTCCAGTGTCTGCGAACGGCATTGTAGATACGGATCAATTGCCGGTGGACTTGATCAGTAAGGATTCTTTAGTGTCTGTGATGATGGTTAATAATGAAACGGGTGTGATTCAACCTGTGGCTGAATTGGCTTCTCTGGTGAAAAGCAAAGGGGGCTGGATGCACACAGATGCTGTTCAAGCACTGAGTAAAATCCCTTGTAATTTTGCGGATAGCGGCGTTGATGCAATGAGCCTTTCTGCTCATAAGATCAATGGCCCAAAGGGTGTCGGGGCGTTGATTGTGGATAAAAAACTACCACTCAATGCTTTTATTAAAGGTGGTGGGCATGAGTTTGGGCTCAGGTCAGGAACTGAAAATGTTGCGTCCATCGTTGGCTTTGGTGTGGCAGCAGAATTAGCTGTATCCAACCTAAGCAACTATGGACCATATCTCAGTGTTTTGCGAGATGAAATAGAGGCTAAGCTTATTCGTATCGGCGCCGTCATTCATGGCTTAGCTGCTCCACGTTTGAGTAATACATCCTATTTCTCAATTCCAGGCATACAGGGTGAAACGCTTGTGATGGAACTGAACAAGGTCGGCTTTTCAGTCGCAAGCGGTGCTGCATGTTCGAGTCACGGGAGCGGTTCTAGCGCAACTCTTAGGGCAATGAAAGTTTCAGAGGAACTAGCACACGGTGCTGTGCGTCTTAGTCTTGGAATGGATAACGGAGAACAAGAGTGCGATGAGTTTAGCGCAGCTTTAGCTTTAATTGTTTCGCGTTTAAAAAAATTAGTCTCACTTACGGTATAGGGCACATTAATTATGGCGATACAGGTTACACAAAAGGCAGCGCTTCATATTCAACGATCTTTAGAAAGAGAAGGAGGTGTTGGTCTGAGGTTTGGGGTTAAGACGGTTGGATGTTCAGGGCTGAGTTATACCTTCGAACGAGCTTCTGAGATAGCCGAAGATGAAGAGGTGTTTGAGTCGGAAAATGTGAAGTTGCTTGTGAAAAAATCCGACCTCGTGTTTTTGGATGGCTCAATCCTTGATTTTGAAAGAAAGGGTTTAAACGAATTATTTAAAGTTGAAAACCCTAAGGCTGCTGCGACTTGTGGTTGTGGCGAGAGTTTTACGATTGACGAAAATAACTGATGGTGTATTGACAATATGAGTACAGCAATTGATAACATTGTGAATCAGCCTTACACGGCTGGATTCCACACCGAAATTGAGACGGATTCAGTAGCTCGTGGTCTGAGCGAAGACGTCATTCGCACGATATCGAGTAAGAAGAATGAGCCAGAGTGGTTGTTAGAATTTCGTCTCAAGGCCTATCAGCATTGGCTTACCATGACAGAGCCGAAATGGCCAAACGTGACATACCCAAAAATTGATTTTCAGGACATAATTTATTACTCTGCGCCGAAGTCAAAGGTGACCAAGAAATCAATGGATGAAGTCGATCCAGAGTTGTTGAAAACTTTTGAAAAGCTTGGCATTCCCATGAATGAGCGGGCGGCTTTGGCAGGCGTTGCTGTGGATGTTGTTTTTGATAGTGTATCCGTAACTACCACTTACAAAGAAAAGTTGGCGGAATACGGGATTATATTTTGCTCGTTCTCGGAGGCAGTCAGAGATCATCCCGATTTGATCAAACGTTATCTCGGTAGTGTCGTTCCTTATACTGATAATTTTTATTCTGCATTAAATTCAGCTGTTTTTACGGATGGATCCTTTTGTTACATTCCAAAGGGTGTGAAGTGTCCGATGGATCTATCGACTTACTTCCGTATTAATACTCAGGACTCGGGTCAGTTTGAAAGGACTCTGATTGTCGCAGAAGAGGGGAGCCAGGTATGTTACCTAGAGGGCTGTACCGCACCTCAATTTGACACAAATCAATTGCATGCAGCTGTGGTTGAACTCATTGCTCTCGATGATGCTGATATTAAGTATTCCACTGTTCAAAATTGGTATGCTGGAGATGAAAATGGTGTAGGCGGCATATTTAATTTTGTGACTAAGCGCGGATTGTGCAAAGGTAAAAATTCCAAAATATCTTGGACTCAAGTGGAGACTGGATCGGCAGTGACTTGGAAATACCCTTCATGTATTCTGCTGGGAGATAATTCGGTAGGAGAATTTTACTCCGTAGCACTTACTAATCACATGCAGCAGGCTGATACAGGAACAAAAATGTTCCATATCGGCAAGAATACGCGCAGCCGCATAATAAGTAAGGGTATTTCAGCGGGCAAATCTAATAATAGCTATCGTGGTTTGGTGAAGGTATCACCCAAGGCCGAGGGCGCTCGTAACTATTCTCAATGTGACTCAATGTTGATTGGTGATCTTTGTGGGGCGAACACCTTCCCTTACATTGAGGTCGCCAATAAAAGTGCGATGGTCGAACATGAGGCAAGCACGTCTAAAATTGGTGAAGAACAATTGTTTTATTTTTTGAGTCGAGGCATCGATTCTGAAGAAGCAGTTTCTATGATTATTAATGGATTCGTTAGAGATGTATTTATGCACTTGCCCATGGAGTTCGCGGTCGAGGCAACAAAATTACTCGGTCTAAAACTGGAAGGAAGTGTTGGATGATTATAAAGAATGCAGAAACGATACTAAGCGTGCAGAATCTTGTCGCTAGTATTGATGACACTCAAATACTTAAAGGTTTTGATATCACTGTTAAAGCTGGTGAAATACACGCAATTATGGGGCCTAATGGATCTGGGAAGAGTACCTTCTCTAAGGTATTGGCCGGACACCCCTCGTATACGGTTGATAATGGTACTTTAGAGTTCAAGGGGCAAAGCTTGATGGATTTGGAGCCTAATGAGCGGGCGAAATTGGGGATTTTCCTTGGTTTTCAGTATCCCGTCGAGGTTCCCGGTGTCACAAATGGTTCATTTTTGAGGTTGGCATACAACACGGTGCAGGGCGCAAGGGGTAAAGATGAACTCGATCCACTTGAGTTTGATGATTTTATTCAGAGCAAGTTGACCTTGTTGGGGATGGATGCGAGCTTTTTGGAGCGTAGTCTGAACGAGGGATTCTCGGGCGGCGAAAAGAAAAGAAATGAAATTCTTCAAATGTCGATTTTAGAACCAACTCTCGCCATATTAGATGAAACTGATTCTGGGTTAGATATCGATGCTTTGAGGGTTGTTGCTAACGGGGTCAACACGTTGCACGGGGAAAACGATGCAGTAGTGCTTGTGACTCACTACCAAAGATTGCTTAATTACATCGAGCCGGATTTTATCCATGTTGTTGATGGCGGACGCGTGATTAAGACAGGGGATAAGTCTTTAGCGCATGAGCTCGAATCTAGAGGGTATGAGTGGGTGTTAGAAGAGAACCGTTCGAGAGCAGCATGAACCAGCATTCAGTTAAGTTTACAGCCGACTTATTGACGGCGGATAGTACTAGTGTTGCTTATTCAACAGAAGATTGGTTAAAAAAATATCAGCTAGAAGCTCGTGCGCATCTTGAAAAGTGCTCACTACCTACAACTGCGGAAGAGGAGTGGCGTTTCACCGATTTGACAGCGTTGTATAAAAGCAATCTCACTCCTCCAGCGCTTGATGAACCCATTGATGCATCGGTAGCCAAATCATTTTTGATTCCAGAAGCTATTAGCTCTGTTGTGCTGTTGAACGGTGTTTACTCTTCCTCATTGAGTACTGTGAGTTCAGATCAAACTAAAATTCGAGTTTGTAATATGGCTTCAGCAATGAACGATGCTCAATTAAATGCGTCCTTAAAGCGAAGATTTAATAGCCTCGAAGGAGATGGGGTCAGTGGGTTTTGCGAAATGAATACGGCGCTATTTAAAGACGCCGTAGTAATTCATGCGAATTCTAATAGCAGCTCTTTTGAAACTATCCATGTTTTAAATATCAGTACAGGTAAACATACCTTCAATCATCCTCGCTTGCTCGTCATCGCCGAAGAGCAAGCGAAAGTATGTGTCCTAGAGGATTATATTGGTATTGGCGGTTTTGGCTACATGACCAATGCTGTGTCGGAATTTTCACTGGCTGCCGAGTCACAGGTGATACATGTGAAACTCCAGCGTGATGACGACAGTGCATTCCACATTGCTCATACGCATGTGGGTGTAGATCAAAGCGCTTCTTATCAAAACTGGTCGGTCAGTGTAGGAGCGGCAGTATCGAGACATAATTTGGTCACGAGACAGCGTGAAGAGGGTGGTCATATTGCAATTAAAGGGTTGGCGCTTGGACACGATAAGCGAATAGTAGATACACATTCATGCATCGAACATACGAAACCCCATGGACAGTCCGTGCAAGTCCATAAAACTATTGCAGGAGATCGATCTAAAGTTGTTTTTAACGGTAAGGTAAAGGTTCAAAGAGGCGCGCAGCAAACAAATTCTAGTCAACAAAATCGTAATCTATTACTTAGTGCTCGAGCGTCAGTTGACGCCAAGCCTGAATTAGAAATATTTGCCGATGATGTTAAGTGTGCGCATGGCGCAACTGTAGGGCAAGTAAGCGAAGATGAATTATTCTACCTAAAGTCACGTGGTCTCAATGACGATTTGGCACGCAACCTACTCAATTATGCCTTCGCTAGAGAGGTGATTGAAGATTTGCCGATTAAGTCTTTAGGTGCGGTTATAGAAAGCTATATTCGGGATCAAACAAAAACATGAGAACTTAAGAGTATAACCAGATGGGAAAAGCGATGAGAAACGATACAGTGGTTAAATACGATGTAGAACGGATTAGAAGAGACTTTCCTGTCTTATCTACGTCCGTCAATGACAATCCTTTAGTATATTTGGATAGCGGCGCGAGCTCGCAAATGCCTCAGTCAGTTATTGATCGCATCAATCACTATCATCAGTACGAACATGCCAACATTCATCGTGGTGTTTATCAGCTCTCTGAGCAAGCAACAACCGCTTATGAGGAGGTAAGGACAACGGTTGCAAGGTTTTTAAATGTACCTGATAGCGCAGAAATTATTTTTACTAAAGGTACAACACATGCTATTAATTTGGTGGCACATGCGTATGGACGCAAGTTTGTTCGTGCTGGAGATGAAATTATTGTCTCGCATATGGAGCACCATTCGAACATAGTGCCTTGGCAGCAATTGTGTGAAGAGGTTGGGGCAACATTAAAAGTTATTCCAATAAGCGATGTTGGAGAGCTGGATTTGGAGGTATATGAGGGTCTGCTGTCTGAAAAAACAAAAATGGTTGCGGTAACTCATGTTTCTAATGTGTTAGGGACAATTAATCCGATTAGGGATATGGTTGCTCTTGCGCATGCAAAGGATATTCCAGTTTTAGTTGATGGTGCCCAAGGGGCACCTCATATGAAAGTGGATGTTCAAGATCTTGATTGTGATTTCTACATTTTTTCTGGTCATAAAGTGTGCGGCCCAACGGGGATCGGTGTGCTTTACGGTAAGCGTGATTGGTTAGAGCGAATGGACCCGTTTGAAGGTGGAGGAGATATGATTCTTTCGGTTACTTTCGAAAAAACAACTTATGCAGATATCCCTGCAAAATTTGAAGCAGGAACTCCTCCGATTGTTTCTGCGCTTGGTCTCGGCAAGGCAATAGATTATTTAGAGTCGATTGGTCTTGATAGCATTGAGCTACATGAGAAAGTGTTGACTAAGTATGCGATGGATGCATTGACAGACATCGAAGATATAACTTTTTATGGTACTGCTCCTAATAAAGCGGGAGTAATCTCATTCAATATTAAAGGCGTGCATGCTCATGACATTGGTACTTTACTAAATGATGATGGTGTGGCAGTCCGAACAGGACATCATTGCGCACAACCAATTATGCAACGATATAAAGTTCCAGCGACGACGCGCGCTTCATTCTATTTGTATAATACCGTTGACGATGTTGATAAGCTCGTCGTTGCAATTCGTAAAGCGCAAAAAATATTCAGCTAGGACATTATCAGCATGAGTTCCAAACAAATATACCAAGAAGTAATACTCGACCATTGCAAAAAACCGCGTAACTGGGGAATGGTTTCCAAGCCTACACATAAAGCAGAGGGTATTAATCCGCTGTGCGGTGATCATCTTTGGGTGAGCATGACTGTAGTTGACGAAACAATAGAGGACATACAGTATGAGGGTGAAAGCTGTGCTATTTGTATGGCTTCAGGTTCGATGATGACTATGAAGGTTAAGGGCAAAGCCTTCACAGACGTAATGGCGTTGACAGAGCAGTTCCGATCGTTGACTACAGGGCCAAGTGAAGCCGATGGAGCTAAAGAACTTGGCAGTCTGACCGTTTTCTCTGGTATTCGTGACCTACCTTCTAGAGTTAAATGCGCGATGTTACCCTGGCACACATTGACGGCCGCCATCAACTCGAAGGAAGAAGCTTCCACAGAGGGTGATCAAGATCCAGTTCCTGGTTCAGGAACGCAAAAAACTTAATAAAAAAACTATGCCAAAAATTGCTGACTTAGAAGTTACACCGAATCCAAATGCCAGAAAATTTGTACTCAAAGAACCCATAACCTATGGCGTGGCCAAGTCATATGAATCGGCGGGCGAAGCGGTTGGGGATGAGCTAGCATCTAGTTTGTTTCAAATCGAGAGCGTGGTGTCCGTTTTTTACGTTGATAATTGGATTACCGTGACGCAAGACGGTAGCGCAGATTGGAAAGATTTGATGCGCTCTTTAGCCGAGCCAATCCGTTTGGCTCCTGTTGCAACTCAGTTGTCGGAGGAGGCATCGAAAACTGCCACGTGGCTTCAAACTGACGAATCCAGCCTTTCCGAAACGGAACGAGCTCAGCTTGTGCAAATAAATGAATTGCTAGATGATCGCGTGAGACCCTACCTTCAAAGTGATGGTGGTGATCTTTATGTTGTAGGTTTAGAGGATAATGTTCTCAGCGTTCATTATCAGGGGGCATGTGGTAGCTGCCCCAGCTCCTTATCTGGAACACTCGCTGGTATTACCAGTTTGGTGAGAGAAATTGACCCTAATATCGACGTTATTGCAGTGTAAGCTGCTACTTGATTGATGGTTTATAGAAGCGACTGTTGATGGTTATGAGTGATTGGCAAAAAGTGTGTTCAGTTAACGACATTCAATTGGGTAAGTGGTGCCAAACAGATCTCGACGGAACTATTGTTGCAGTTTATAACCTAGATGGTCAGTTCTTCGCGATTGAGGACGTGTGTACGCATGATGGGGCGATCTTAAGTGGTTGTCCATTGGATGGCGATGAAGTAGTTTGCCCCCGTCATGGCGCGAGGTTCTCGGTGAAAACAGGCGAAGCTCTGAGTGCGCCAGCATGGGAGGCTACAGCTACGTTTCCGCTAAAAATAGAGGATAACCACATCTTGATACGAGATAGTCGGTGGGATTAGTCTTTTTACGATGCGTTTAGGCTGAAGGTAAGGTCAGTTCAGACAAAATTCCTTGTAGATACTTCGTTCGCTCTTCTGCTAAGTCAACATTTTCATGTTCGCAAATAAGCTTGTTAGGACCGGAAAACCGAATATCATTCCTTCTTTGTACCAATTCTATGATCTCTATTGGATCTACGAGCGGATCAGTGTGGAATGCAATACTGGTTTTGTTGGGGGCTGAGTCTATTTTAGAAATGCCTAAACCTTTGCCAATAATACGAAGTTTATGTGACGCCAATAATGCTTTTGTTTCTGAGGGAAGCAATCCAAATCGGTCGATCAACTCTTCTTCAATTTTCTCTAATCCGATCTGAGTTGACGCATTTGCCAGTCTTTTGTAAATAATGAGGCGCTCATGAATATCTGGGCAATAGTTATTCGTCAGCAATGTTGGTGTATGTAATATGATTTCTGTTCCCTGTGGAATTTGTATATCTATATTCGGTTCCTTACCCAATTTCAGTGATTGTACTGCTCGATCAAGCATATCGACATAAAGTTGAAAGCCTATCTCTTGTAGTTCGCCACTTTGTGAATCGCCAAGCACTTCACCCGCACCTCGTATTTCAAGGTCGTGCATGGCAAGGAAAAATCCGGACCCGAGATCTTCCATGAGCTGTATTGCTTCGAGTCTTTTTTTCGCCGGACCTTTTAACTTAATTCCGTCAGTTGTCATGAGATAGGCATAGGCCTGATGATGCGATCTTCCGACCCGTCCTCTCAATTGATGTAGTTGCGCCAGGCCAAATTTTTCAGCACGATTGATGATGATGGTATTCGCAGTTGGAATGTCGATTCCTGTTTCAATGATTGTGGTGCATAGCAAGATATTGAATCTTCCTTGGTAAAAATCGCGCATGACGAACTCTAGATCGCGCTCATGCATCTGCCCATGAGCGATTCTTATAGAGGCTTCTGGCAGGAATTCATTTAGTTTTTCGAGTTCTCTTTCAATCGTATCTACCTCATTGTGTAGATAGTATATTTGTCCGCCGCGCTTGAGTTCTCTTAGTACGGCTTCTCTAATCATTCCTTGACTGAAAGACATTACAAATGTTTTGATTGATAGTCTTTTTTTCGGAGGTGTGGCGATGACCGAGAAGTCACGCAACCCTTCCATGCTCATCGCAAGAGTTCTGGGTATTGGCGTGGCTGTAAGCGTCAGGATATCGGTCTCTGCTCTCAGGGATTTTAAGGCTTCTTTGTGTCTGACACCGAACCGATGTTCTTCGTCCACTATGATTAGACCGAGATTATTAAATTGAATTTCTTTAGATAACAATTTATGTGTACCAATGACAATATCTACTTTTCCGCTTTTTAATCCATCAATTGTTTCTATTACTTCTTTTCTGCTTCGAAAGCGTGAGAGCTCACGGACTTCTATTGGAAGATTAGCAAACCGATCAGAAAATGTTTGAAAATGTTGCTCAGCTAGCAATGTCGTTGGTACTAAAATGCCTACTTGAGCATTGTCTGCGACCGCGACGTAAGCTGCGCGAAGTGCAACCTCGGTTTTCCCAAAACCTACGTCACCACAAATAAGTCGATCCATGGGTTTTTCGGACTGAAGATCAGCAATCGTGTCCTCAATAGCCTGGTTTTGGTCAATAGTTACCGTGAAAGGAAAATCTTCACAGAAGGCAGCGTATCCTGTCTTTTCTAGTTTTCTCGCTAGGCCTTGTTTGGATGCGCGCTGAGCATAAATATTCAATAGCTCTGCAGCAGTATCTCTAATTTGTTTTGCTGCTTTCTTTTTAGCTTTATCCCACTTGTCACTCCCTAATCGATGTATTGGAGCAGTTTCTTGTGGTCCTCCAGAGTAGCGACTGATCATTTCTAGTTGAGACACAGGGACGTAGAGAATATCGCCTTCTGCATACTCGATTTTTAGGAATTCCGTATCTCCCTCACCTAGATCCAATATGATTAATTCTTTATATCGACCAATGCCGTGTTGTAAATGCACGATTGGGTCGTCTTTTCTAATTTCGGATAAATCTCTGACTAGATTTTCACTGGAGGTTTTTCGATCCCGCTTGCTTCTGACACGGGTTTGCTGCGGATATAGTTCGGATTCAGTTATGATGGCTAGAGAGCTATCTTTGAGAATAAATCCATGATCTAAGTGCCCAACTGTTATGAGTAAATGCTCATTTCTAGGTGAAGCGATATCCCACGCTTCGATATCTTGTGTGGATATGGAATGGTCGTGACATAGATTTTTGAGAGTTTCTCTTCTTCCTGTGCTGTCAGCAATTAATACGACATCGTGGTTGTGCTTTGACAAAAAACGCTTCAAGTTTTCAAGTGGATCGTGAAGCTTTCTGTTTACGGCTAAATCAGGTAGCGGCTCAAAGTAATTATCTGATTCTTCTGACGCACTAATGGAGAGACGGCTAAATTTTTTGAGTTCAGTGAAAAAATCTTCTTCACGTAGAAATAATGTCGATGGGTCAAGTAGCGGCCGCTCAACTTCACCTCGTAATAGCCGATATCTCGAATTTGCATCGTTCCAGAATTCGCGAATTTCAGCCTCGAGATTCCCTTCTAAAATAAGGGCCCAGTCATTGTCTAGGTAATGCAATAGTGGAGAAATTTGGTCAAAAAACAAAGGAAGGTAATATTCAATACCAGGTGGGTTTGATCCTTTGGAAACTTCTCGGTAGATTAGACTTTTAGAGGGGTCGCCTTCTATAATTTCTCGATATTTAGTGCGAAATTTTGCCCTTGCAGCATCATCTGTAGGAAACTCTTTTGCAGGCAATAGACGTATTTCATTAACTTTATAGATGCTTCTTTGCGTATCAACATCAAATGTTCGTATGCTGTCAATTTCAGTATCGAATAGATCTATACGGTATGGTAGGACACTGCCCATAGGAAAGACATCAATAATGCCGCCTTTTATTGCATATTCTCCGGGTGCAAGCACTTGAGACACCGCAGAATAACTTGCTCTTTGAAGCTTGTCTCTAAAATCATTCAGGTTTAACGTATCTTTGGTTTTTAGAAAGAATACGTAACTATTTAAAAAGTCTCTGGGAGGTAGATAATAAAGAGCGGTTATCACTGGGACGATCAGTACATCAATACTTTTAGTATCAATTTGATACAGGGTTTCCAATCTTTGGGATATTAGATCTTGATGGGGAGAGAACGTATCAAAGGGTAAAGTTTCCCAGTCTGGAAAAAGGTGAACGCGCAGATCTTTGTTGAAAAATCTAATTTCCTCAACTAATCTATTTGCTTCTGAGGCTTTTTGGGTAATTACAGCAAGAGGAGACTTCCGACTAGCCGCAGTATTTGCAATAAGCAAGCTGAGGCCACTTCGTGAATTCAGCTTGAGGGTTTGTCGTTGCCCATTTTGGGTGATCTTGAGGGAAGGAATCATGCCTTAAAAAGCATAGATTATAATGCACTAGCGGTACAGTATGTTTGTAACTAGAAAACAATAAATTATAAATTAATTAAATGATTTAAATGATTCAAATAGCGAACGTTGGCAGTTAAAATTTCCCCATCTTATTTTGTTGTAATACCTGCAGCGGGTAAAGGCACGCGATTCGGAGCCCAAGGTAAGGTTGCTAAGCAACACGTGGATTTGGGCGGGAAGTCAGTTCTGCAAAGGTCAATAGAACCATTTCTGGAGCACAAGAAAATTCACGGCGTTGTTGTGGTGCTCTCTGGCGGCGATACAGGTGCAAAAAGACTGACAGAGGATATCGATCGGAGCAAGTTGACAATTGTTTCGTCGGGTGGCGAGACCAGAGCAGAGACCGTTTTAAATGGTATCAAGTCGTTGGATGGCGAGGTCTGTGATACCGATTGGATTCTGGTGCATGATGCCGCGCGTCCACTGATTACCGCCGAGTTGATTGATCGTCTTATTGAGGGGGTCGCAAATTATTCTGACGGTGGGTTACTCGCATGTCGTTTAGTTGACACTATTAAGCAATCTGATGATCGTGATCAGGTCGTCTCTACTGCTGATCGAAAAAAACTTTGGTCAGCTCAGACACCACAAATGTTTAGACGAGTTGCGCTTGAAGACGCCTTAGAGAAAACGAAGCATCTTGACGAAATTACTGATGAGTCATCAGCGGTCGAGCGTATGGGTATGAAACCGAGACTTATTGAATCTGAAGCGGATAACTTTAAAATCACATACGAATGTGATCTTGACCGTGCGCAATTAGTCCTTCAACAACGTTCCTTTAGAAAGGCAGATAAAAAATGAGAATTGGCCAAGGGTTTGATGTGCACGCTTTGGTTTTAGGCCGACCTTTAATTCTTGGTGGGGTTCTGATCCCGAATGAGAAGGGTTTGGAGGGCCATTCCGATGCCGATGTTTTAATCCATGCGTTGATTGACGCGCTTCTTGGTGCATGTGCTATGGGAGATATTGGTCAATACTTTCCCGATACGGATTCTCAGTGGCAGGGTGTCGATAGTAAAGTTATGCTCGCCACCGTCTATAAAATGGTGCATGAGGCTGGCTATAAAGTGGTTAACGTCGATTCCACAGTGATTGCAGAACGTCCTAAATTGGCACCATATATTCCTGATATGTGCGAGATGTTGTCTAGTTTACTTAATGTAAGTACTAATCGGGTAAACGTCAAAGCAAAGACGTCGGAACGTTTAGGTATGGTTGGTCGGGAGGAGTGCATTGTCGCAATGGTCTCCGTTTTATTATCTCCCTTGTAACAACCAGTTTTAGAATTAACTAGCCCAGTATTGTAGCCACTAAACGTGATATTGCAGCCCCAACAAGATGATGTTGGTCTTTGTCAAGATGCACTCCATCGACTTTACTGGAGGTCGTGACGGATGAACAATCAAAGTAATAACATTGTAGCTCGTCAGAGATTTTTTTATACTCTTCCGCTAAGCCCAGTATTTTAACTTCACCACCCTTGAATTTTGGTGCAATTGGCCCTTTGGGGGTCTTTATTAGTGGTGGGGTGACTATTAGTAAACTTGGAGCAGGCATTCCGGGTTCGAGGGGCGCTGATTTGACACGATTCAGTATCGTGCGTATGCCTTGCGCCGAATGCCAAGCGTTAAAGCCTGTCTCTTATACACATCTCCGAGCCCACGAGACAGGCAGAAATCTC
>CAJXOL010000033.1 GCA_913057675.1 uncultured Pseudomonadota bacterium
GCATATCGTCGGCAGCGTCAGATGTGTATAAGAGACAGCATCTATGAGGCGGTGGGCATGTCAGAGTTTTCATATTACATCTCCCAGTCCATCCATAATCCGATCAGACCAGGTTCAGCCGGATTTCCCCAACCGGGTCACAAGATAAAACTGATGAATCCTGAAACTCTAGAGGAGGCGATCCAAGGGGTGGAGGGGATGATATGCGTGCCTTATGACGATCCCGGGCTATTTATAGAGTATTGGAACTTGCCAGATGAGACGGTTAAATACAAACACAGTGGTTGGTTCTTTACCGGCGACTACGCAAGATATGACGAAGACGGCTACCTTTGGTTTTTAGGAAGAAAAGACGACATTATTAAAAGTTTTGGTTATCGAGTGTCTCCCTATGAAATTGAGCGTGTATTCAAAGCACATCCGCAAGTTAATGATTGTGCGGTCATAGGCGAGGTATCAGGAGATAAGGTTCTTGTTGTTGCCTACGTGCTCTCTTCAGACCCCAATATAAATCCCGACGATTTGTTTTTATATGGTAGGGCAAACCTTGCATCTTATAAAGCACCGAAAGTTGTCTATATTACGAGCGATTTTCCGCGAACCAAAAATGGAAAAATCTTAAGACGTGCAATTAGTAGAGCTGATGCGTCTGCGTTTTCTACGTCTAAGAGTCTGGGAGGCGCTTCAGTAAATCATTAGAGATCAATGAACCCCATTTTCCGACAGCTGATAGGCTTATTCGCCTATGCAAAATACAACTTTGTGCGGTCTTATCCAGCAGTTATATTCTTGCTTCAAACCCTCAAACCCTCAAACCCTCAAACCCTCAAACCCTCAAACCCTCAAAGCACTCATTGTTTTGAGTATAGCTTCCGTTATTCCAACAAAACTCCCAAGCACCATCCGTTGCCGTAAGGCGTCCAAACACGCCACCACGAATAACCTCTAAAGTCTGGATAGCACTCTGACGTACCCGAGCGACAAGCTGTATTAAGAAACCCATCTGAACACTCACCAGTCTCGGAATTGTAGGTACAGGTGCCATCCATACCAGTCCCACCATTTATCGTGCGCTTGCAAGTAGTGTCAGCAGCATTAACACTCGAAATTTGAACGTGGTTACTAGGGTTGCTAATACTTTGAAGATATTATTCAAGTCGCAATGATAATAAAGTAGATTATTAATTCATGATAAACCTATGATTTAAAGCGTTATCTATGTATAAACCGAGGCTGAGAAATCCCCAGAGCGCGCAGTCCTAGGCTTACTTGATGGAGTTTAGCCAATATATAGGGTCAATTGTATTAATCCACATATAATCCACATTGCGTATAATGTATATTATGTCAAGTTAATACTTTATCCACTATTGCCTTGATGAGTCTAGCCTAACACGCCCGCCTCGCCCTACTAATTACACAAGGGTCGGATATTTACAGTGAATCATAGGTAATTGAGTACACCATGCATTGACCTTAAATTGCCCGATTGGGTTATTTGGACCTATTACATTGTTTTCGCGCGCTCACAGGAGGCGGGAACTGAGGTTAAGCTGACCTTTGAGTCAATCTAAACGTCACTAATCAGTAATCGTGGGTGCGCCCATCTCTTGCGCCAAAGATGAACCTTTGCCATTTCGACCATTTCGACCATTTGCAAAGTCTGTGGTGGTCACAACAGCAGTATCCGTCTGCGTATCCTGACAGACATTTTCTATTTGCTCTCCAAGCAGACTGCAGTCATTAGCCACATCTCGTTATCCTTGCTCCACTGCCAATGAATGGCTGCGTTATAACGATTCGGACCAGTCACATCCATGGCAAACGCAGTGTGCGCATTGGTACGTGATTTAGAGCCTGGGTTATCTTTTAATGTAAACCCGCTCTGTGTTTTATAACTATCTCGGTCACACCAAGCACCCGCCCACAATTTACCTCTATATACGTCCCCAATCGCTTGGATACAGTTCCCATTACGTGGGCGAAAACGGATCTCCATATTATTGCTCCGCTTTTGCTTATCCGTACGATATTGAAATTTACCCTCGAGATAAATCTTTACATTTTTCTCTTGAATGGAAACACTTGACTGTCCAGGCTTTTTAAACAGCTCACTTTTAACACACTCAACCTTACCGAACTTTTTTTCAACTGTGGGATCGTTCTCAAATACCTCTTTAAACGTCTTACCGTTTATTTTGGAATCGTCTGACTTCAATGCTCCACTGTCAATGCATCCACACTTATATTGTTTGGCAAAGGACATGCCAGTGCTAGCGCTCAAAAACAATGCAAGAAAAATCGATAAACATTTAATTTTTGACATAGATCAGTCCTGTTTATTGAAAATATGGATTACTTACGGTGTTCTGGCATCTCATGTTTTCTTAATAACTCAACAACCTGGTCATTAAAAATATTCATCAAAATGCGCGTAGACGGCAATTCGTAAACAAATCCAACGCGTGAGAAATCTTCCTCGGGCACCTCGATTCCTAGCGAATCAGCGAGATTTTTCTCAATTGACTGAGGTGCTCTCTGAACACCTGAAACAAGACGTACGATACTCACCACCAAGACATCCCTTGCGGTTGCTGAAGCCGAATCCACGCCAAACAACCTCCCCGCGCCAGGCACATCTTTCAAACCTGTCTGTCCCGTGTCGTTGGTGCGGAGGTTAAGTGATGAGAACGCGCTGACCACTACGGCTTTATCGTAAGGGAAGATACCTGTGACTTCAGATTCCAGTTTGTCCGTATTTAATGTCTCAAAATTGGATGTACTTGCCGTCGTGTTCACCGTCGATAAATTGACGTCCAGTGTCAGATTCGCTTCATTTTCAGTGAAACTGTTTGCCGTGGCTTCCAAGCTAACGCCAATTTCTTTTTCGAACTGCCCAGAGGTCTGAGAACTGGTGGAGACAATAAATACCTCAGCACCCTCAAAAATTTTCGATTTTTCATTAAGATTTAATAAAACCGATGGCGAGGCCTCAAGGCTGGTATACACGGATGAGTCATTCGCAATACTCAGCGCATAAGTGATGCTTGGAATCGTTAAGTCCGCCGCGCTTGTCGTCGTCCACTGTGTAGCACTGACGTTGTCATTTTGTGTCGTGGTTTTATCGAAGTCATAGAGTGTGGCGCCAAAAGTCAATTTTAATGCCGATAATAAATCGATACCAATCGACGAGGCTTGCTGGACGCTTCGTCGAATAACATAGGTATCCACAACCAAGTTAACGTTTTGACAAGGGTCAATGACGGGTTGGTCGCTATTTGTGAGTGACGCTGCTACTTCGCTGCCACCCTCATCCAGATCAAGATCAAAATCAAAATCAAATGAAAAACTAAAATCACCCGAGTCTGTCACGTAATCATCGTCATCGTCGCTGTTGTCATCGTCGCTGTTGTCATCGTCGCTGTTGTAATCGTCGTCATCGTCGTCATCGTCGTCGTCATCGTCGTCGTCGTCATCGTCATCGTCGTCGTCATCGTCATCGTCGTCGTCATCGTCGTCTGCGACACACACAATGGTCTCCTCAATCCACTCGTCGTTAATCAGCGACCTAATATTGCGCTGGGGAAGTCCATCACCTCTCGATCGAGGAGAATAAGCGGCCTCAAGATAACTCCCTAGGGGATCCTCCGATTGTTTATTAGAGTCAGCCGCTCGCATATACAGACTGTAAGCGAGATTCTCGTAGCCGGCCTTAAGAGCCACTACGCTTGCAGAGCGCCAAATGGCAGCGTGATCGTAGGTCCGACCCGCTTGGATGTAAGCCTCCATTGCTTGGGAATATAATCCGAGTTCTTCATAGCTCAAACCAAGATAAACAGCGGCCAACCAGTAATCTCTAGAGAGTCGCCATGACGTATCAAACGCAACACTTGCAGTCTGAAGATCAAGTTCGGTCCGATTGTCTTTCGTGAAATAGCTGAGCCCCACCTTGAAATGTTTTTGAAAGGATCGGGGTGCCCTTTTCAACGACTTGAACTCATCGGTAGTAATGGTTTTGGGTTTAACAGCCTCTCGGTGATCATCAAGCGACATGGAGGCACAACCGACAAGCAATGAAAGCACCCCAATGAGCAATATGGCTGACAATCGCCCTACCAGCTGATGAATATTTCCGATAAGTTTCATATTAGCGAGCTACGACCTTGGACTCCCTCGATGGACCAAATAAGAATAGGCGACGAACCTCCCTATTACTTGCAACCTTGCTTTGAATAAACCGTGTTGTCGTCACCAAGATATTGGATACTGTACGCACAGTGCGCTGTCATTTTGTCGCAAATATCATTGCTGGTATTCGGTCCGGTAACGTGTTTCCCAACATCCTCGCATGTATCTTTATAGATCGATTTCCAATCGTACGCCTCCCAAAGACCTGAACCTTTTAAGCCTTTTTTTATGTTTTCCTGTGCTTTTTTACACTGGTCCGAATAGTCTGAATCGTTCTTACGAGCTTCATATACCGACGCTAGCGCCACTTGAGGAGTACCAGGATAGGGCGCGTCTTTAGCAAGGTACCCGCACAACCTCGAGTCTGGTTGAGCCAATGCAATTGAAGAAAAAGTTAAAAGTATAAACGCGGTCAAAGACAGCTTCATCGATCTCAAAATTTAGTTCCTTTTTGATTGATTAACGGCGTTTCCTGTGAACATTTTTGCCACAATCAAACGCATATTAATTTGAAAAAATAAGAAGGACTAGATAATACATATCTTTTCCATATTATGTTCACCACAGCCCTCCTTACGTTGCGATCGTGCTTAGTTTGAGGAATAAATTAAGCTGTGGTTAGCGCCACATGCGAACCAAAGGTTTACCAGACTTTTTAGCTTGCTAAAATAAACCTAACAGGTGCAAACTCATGTTTATGAAATTCGTTTCGACTAAACTCAATTTAACGATAAGTTTCGTCGAATCAAAATACACAGAATTTATGACTTCATTTAGTCTATGCGTAAAAACATCGTTTCACTACAGTCAGAATTTGTTTTTCTTAAGATACACTTTCAACATGGGATAATATTTTACGGTGTCATGCAAGCCCTAGAAGGCACCGCAGGAATTCTCAAGTCTTGGCGCTGACTTCAAGAGTTTCGACACGAATCCAGCCTAAAACCATCTTGACCCACAGATTGAGATCTTATTTCCACATTTAAAAAAGGCTTCCACCATGGCTAATAAAAATATTTCTGTAATTCAAATACTTGAATCTAAATACACCGATTGCATCGTCGCATTAATCTTATGTTCGAGTAGCCTATTCACCTACGGTAAAGAGCTTTTTGACTATACATTAGGATTTCATACCGGCCATGGTATTTTTATTTTTGGTCTTATGTCGGCTCTAAAGTCTGCAGCAATGATCGTTACAAGCTCTAGAAGGCTGATTCAAACTAAGCGCAAATTAAGTTAGAAGCGTCAGCCGCCGTCATGAAGCACCTGCTGAGAATTAGAGATTAGCTTATTGGGTGCTATTAGCGCCTGCACTTGAATTTTGGGCCGCGTCCGTCGTGGTTTTCACCTTAGGGCCGGCGCCATCAGATCGATCCGGCCAGCATGCCGCAATAGTTGAAGGCAGCTGAATCTGTTTCTTGATTGTCTCAGGCATGGGATTTTCATGGACACTAATTTTGCCCTTGATTAGTTCAGAAACCCAATTTTTTAACTTTTCCCGCTCATTAACAGCCTTGACTAACTTTGCCGTAGATGTAGCAAGTTCGGCGATAGAAGCTTTCTTTTTTTGTGTGCTCAGAAGTTTTTGCTCTGCATCTTTCTCGTAAGACGTCAAACCAGTTAACAAATAAGCGATGGAGATGCTCGTGATCTTATCCTTCGTCAACAAGCCATTTTGTGTGGGAAATTCTTCAGCAGTAAATGTTTTTTCACCATCTTTAAAATCATGAAGGAAGTCAGCCACTCCAGAACTACCTTGATATATTTTTTCAACAACATAATCTGGGAAGTGTATTTTCAAGCTCACGTCACCACAAGACTTACGCGACCACTTAATCGTTTCTTTATTAGGAAAGTTGTAGTTCTCCAGAATTTGTGTCGAATCCGTGCATTGAAATTGTGTCGTCAATTTAAACGGAAGATGGGCTGCACCGCTATTGACACTAATCGGCTGCGCAGCAATATCAAATACGTATGATTTACTCGATAAGTTGCTAATGTTTTCTGTCAAGCCCTTGATATTCGTTTTTGTTTCTTCAATTTTTTTATTCAATGCGGCGACTTGACTTGTTAACGTAGTAGTTTGCTTCTTCAATTCTAATAAGGCTGCATCCTTGACTTTATCCCGTTTCTTAAAAAACTGCAGACCATTATTTAACACGATTGGAAGGATTAAATTGATCGGCGCTTCATATCCGTTTTTTTCAACAATAATATACTTCGAATCTTTATCGCGATCGATGTAGGCGGCTGCATCGGTCTCGGCAAATGTCCATAACAACCCATTATCCGCGTAGATAAGTTTGGCTAATTGCTCATTTTCATCAGCGTCTCGGATAGGTGTAATTACTTTATCCTGCCAGGAGTCCTGTATGTCACAAGCAGCTTGAGCATTAGCGTACATGACCGAAAAATCTAGAGGACCTTTGATAACAGGAAACAACACTTCCACATCTTTTGGATACTTCAACGTTTTTAGAAAGTCAGCATAAGAGTCGACTGCATCAGCAATAAGCGACTTTTCAACATCCGGGTCTGTCCCAAAAGCAAAGTAATTGTGGGCCACCTCTGATGCTTGCGCTCGCCCATCATTTTCCTCCTCGATTACTTTTTGAGTAAGCTGCACGTATTTGCCATACGCTTTAGCAGTATCCAAGTGACTTTGAACCACCTTGCCACCTGCTGCGATTGATTTCGTGACAGTAACTTCGTTTACGATTTCTTTGCTTGATTCCTTGAGCACTTTGACGGTCTTTAAAGTAGACCCTAAAAATCCATCTGACTCTTTGGCGATATCACGCATGGTTGGGTAATCTCTCGCGAACTTAATCCAACCAGGCGGGGTTTCCGATAGTTTTTTATCTTTTACGTGTGCAAAGTCAGTCACAATGCGGTCCATGACCCTGGCAAACGGACCATTTTGCGTGCCAAGATTCGCCAACGTCTGATCCCAATCACTGCGTCCATCTAAAAGCTCGCGACCACGTTGGAATTCTGACAAGAAAGTAGCCCAGGCTTTAAATCTCGAATTTCGATACCACGTGAAAAAGTTCTCATACTTGGCTAGCATTTCTGGTGTCGCCGGCGTGCTCGATTTAAGTTCGTCGATAAATCCCACAATTGCGTCGCTTCCCTCACCCGTGAGTCCTGGCTCAATCACCGGGAATGAGCTATCAGGAGGTATCGACCCATTCCAAAAATCAGATAACGTGATTGATTTAACGTTTGGTTGGGTTCTTGCCCAATCGGTAAGCCAATCTAAATCCTCGCTATACACTGCCATTTGTGTGAGTAACGCGGCTTGAGTCACTGCGGTCTCGAGAAGTAATTGACGCTGCTCGACATCCGACCAATTTAAATAATCAACGTAAGCTTGACTAAAAGCTGCCGCTGTTCCCGGAGGAGCCTCAGCCACAGACTTATCCCCACTTAGCGCGGCGAGCAGTGTTTCACTTTGGGTTAAGAGAGGCATCTTTTTTAATTCGTCTACAGATTTTCCAGACCGAAATGCATCCAAAAGGTTAATCCGACGAACTAGAAACTGGATGTACCCTGCCCTATGCTGAGCTTGATTAGTAGAGACCAGAGCTCTGGCATTTTGAGCAATATTTCGATCCAATGGAACCATCGCGTATTCATGGAAACGGTTGAAAAATTTATTTTTCAAGTTACGTCGAAACTCATAAATATGAGCATTCATTGGAATTCTTTTGAATACAGGCTCTGGTGCATTTTTTTGCATCCAGTCAATCATGCCGCGGTACTGCAACAACGTTATCAAATCCTCTGAAAAATCACCCTCCAGAACGGCGTTGGTAGGTCGATGCTCTTTCATCATGGCCACCGCATCAATTTGTCGAGCGAAATTAAGCGTAAAGAACATGCCACTGCCAATGAGAAATACAATCCAAGACGCGATTCCAAGATTACGTGTAGCCAAATACCAACGGCGTAACATCCCTAATGGGGAGACCAAATAGCGATCCTGCGGAATGAGGCGACCCAATAAATCTTTTAGAAATAACCCTTGCGAAGAGCCCCTAGTCTTTTCAGCCTTTGTTTCATTATTGAAGAAATTGGGGAATTCAGCGTCATCTTGCTCTGCACTTGAGAGGTAAATTCCTCTGACCAGAGGACTATCTAAATAAGGCGTGTCTTGAAACGCCCCCTCAAAGAAGTGCTCTAGCGCCGGTTTTAATTTGGCTAACTCATTTGGGAACGTTAATATCGCCTCGTTTAGACCGAGCTGACGACTGATGACGAGTCTTAAATCTTCAGTGCGGTCAACAATATTATCAAATGCCTTATCAAGCAAATCGGCAGATTTGCCAATTTGTGAGGATGCGTTCGTGTAACCGACGGCCTGACGAAACGCATCCGGGGGAAGGGCCTTAGCCCAGTCGCAGAAGCCATAGATTTGATCACATTTTGTAATCAAAACGTAAACGGGAATTCGAGAATCAAAAAGACGCATCAATTCATCAATACGTCGCCTCAAATGACGCCCCTCCTCAATCATTTCGTCTCTTGAGTTAGACGCTAAACTACTAGCGGATACAGAAACAATAATGCCATTCAACGACTCTTTTCGTCGTGACTTTTCGAGTAAGGACAGGATCTCTCGCCATTCTTTACTGACTTTGTCTTCGCTGGAAGGTGTGCAATAACGACCAGCAATATCGACCATTATAGACGTGTCATAAAACCACCAATTCCACGTTTTTGTTGGTTCAATCGCCGCGTTTTGATCCACGTCCTTTACAGGAGAACTTAACCTAGCTCTCGTTAGCGCGGTCGTCTTTCCAGACCCTTGAGCACCAATCACCAAATACCAAGGAAGAACGTATGTTGGATCTCCTTTTTTTGCTAATTTCGACTTCTTTAGATCCTGCAAGGCACTGTTCCACTGTCGCCTTAAATTAAGCGTGGGCTCTTCTTCACCGTCAATGGGAACGTCTGGATTCAGCGCCAGGGTAATCTTAACTCTCGCAAGTGTAAAAATTCTCCTCAGAAACTTGAAAGTGAGCAGAAACACCACACAAAAAATAAATAGTATGTATCCCCATTGGCTCGACTTTTCGTAATACGTGGTGGCAAACCAAGAGATACCACCAAAGCCGGTTAGGAATAGCGAGATGTAAACAAAAGATAAAAGTTGTTTAATCACAATGGCTACCGAAGAAAATGACTGTATCCATCCATTAGCGTGCCTAGGATGTAACTGAACGTTGTATGTAAGGCAAGTAATACTGCTAACGGGAATAACGCGACAATCAGAGTGGTGACGTTTAATCGATTAAAAAAAGTACGCTGTTTTTCTGCAGGCGGAATGCTGTCCGTGCTAGGAAACAGAGCATCACCATGGAGAATATCCAATTCTTTTCCGTCACGAATTAACGTTTGCAGCAAGTGATGCTTAATTGCATTTAAAGCACCTGTTTGGGTGGGGCTGACATATTGCCCCTTAAACCCTAGTTGCAGACAAACATAAAATGTCTCCCTGGCATGACGATAGGTGTTGGGTAGCTGATTAAGTCTTGTAAAAAACTCGACACCGCCGTTAGTGGTCTCAAATTTCACTTTTTGCAGCTGTTCACTTCTCCAAATTTCCGCTTGTTCACTATTGGAACACATCACTGATTCGTCAATCCACGCGCATACAGCGAACAAAGCTTGTTCGCACTCATCCGCGTCGAACTTATCAATGGCAACGTCTGCTCCACTCTTGAGCATAGCTTCTATTTGATCCCTGAAGGATGCGTAACTCTCCGGCATCGATCTTGAAGAACGATAAACAAAAGCCAGAAGATCAGAATAGCAGTCAACAATTCGCATAGTTAGTTTCTCAGCACGACCAATTCAATTTTCAGATCGGCTGGCGCATTCGCCCAATATAAAGCGATATTAGCTGACCGTTCGACATCAGACCACTGGTCGTTTGATTTACTCAACCCAAAGTACAAAGAGAAAGACCGTCTTGGAAGACCTTGTGGCGCCAACGGCAAATGCGTCACCTCCACACCTGGCAAGGATCTATTAATTAAGTTTGGAAGTTCCTGGCGACTCGCTACTTTAGCCTCTGATTGAAAAGAACGCACGACAGACTCTGGATCTTCCTCCGTGCGAAGCACAAAATAGCATTCGTTTTTCGCATCAACGAAACGCCTAGGCAATTCGGCAGTAAGAAAATCGCCATCTAGTAACAATTGAACAATTAACTCTGGCCCAATGGTTATTTCATTCAATAATTGGCGGATCAAAATTAACGACGCATGAACACATCTTCCGATATTCCCATGATCATAGGATGGCAATCCATCTCCACCCATACTTGTCTCACCGGTCATGCTGTGCCGATCAGAGAAAGAACTCAACTCTCCTACAATCTCTCTCAAAACCCCATAGACGTGCCAAGGGTGGGTCAGCTGGTTATCAATTAAATGGAAAAGTCTAGGCCCGTATCTATTGAGCGACCTGAGGGCGAGTAGAAAGGTCATGTAACTCGCATCAAACTCGGACTTTTGCATCTCCCTTGGGCTTTTATACTCCTCTAACTGCTTACTGCGCCCCACAATTTCATCTCGAACATCCCTCAACATACGCGTGAGATTACTCGAACCAGTCAGTGCGACTGTGGGCGGTACAAAATTTGATGCCGAGTGTATTTTTTCACCATCCCGAACGAGGCGATCAACATGTATAAGCTCGTAGTCTCCAAGTTTTTCCAATTCATCGTCCCAAAACAGGCGAACGACAAACGTCAAACCACGATATTGGGCATCTGGGGCGCTACCATAAATATCACGCACCTCTTCCCAACTGGTGGTGGTGACGAATCGGGTAGTCACCGTCTTAATATCAGATTCGGTCTCTAACACCGTGACATTGGGTTCGTGAGCACTCAGTTTCTTGATGCCGATATAAACGTTCAACGCTTTGTCGACACGCACCATCGAGTCATCAAACGCTCTAGGGACAAGTCTCGCATTTTCACCCAACGAAACGTGCGCTCCATCTTTAAACAAAAACTCGCCATCCGACATTTCGATCAAGTTAACGTCTAACGATCCGCTTGACATTTCGGACTTCATAACACCCCAAAAATAAGGCAGTCCAACATTCGCAATTGTCGATCTTTTTGTGTCGTTGTGAAGATCTTGTAATTGCAGGTGCTGTGGCTGAAGGAATAAACCTTGGTGCCAGAACACTGGTTTTTTATTATTCACGAACTCCCCTACTATTCCGCTATCCCAATATCTGCTGGGTTAACTCGAAATTAAATTGACTCAACCTTTATAATATTTCAATTGACACAGACAGCTTTTTTTTCAAACTTAACATCCGCAGAGAGGGTTTCACTACTCGTGATCGAATCTGCTCCGAATCCAATTTTTACTATCAGTTTCTCAGGTTGAGCCTTATACGTTTTTACGACTTTACCGCTTTTTATTACTTGCGTACCAATTTCATAAAACTTTCCAAATCCTGCCTTAGGTTTCTCAAAATACCCACCGAATACGCCGACATACTTCGCCTTCTCAGCACGATCCACGACATAAGTGCTCTTACAGTTGGGCTCTATAAAGAAGCGGTTGACCGCCAATACAGAAGAGTTCTCGTTCCCCGCTAACATATCGACAATGGCGCCCTCACCCTCATTCAACTTCACTAACTGATTCATATCGTCACTTTGAACAACCAAAATAGATAAACTGTGACTGCTTCCAGAGACCTGATTTAGTGTCTTATCGCTCTGGGCTAGCACGACAATCGAATCTTTTTCGTAATCCCAAACAATTTTGGATTGCGCCTCTGTGACTGAATTACCACCAGCCATTGAGTTCAAGGTGCCACACCCGGTTATTCCAAGCGACGCGACAATTGTTAATAACGCCAAATATATGTGTGCCGTTCCCATATTTCTCTTAAATAGTTGCTAAATTAGTTACCTTCGCGCGATACCGGAACCCAAGCCAAACAAATAAGTAGTACTTAAATTTATCAAGGGTCACATTATAGTGTAGTAAATGCCCATCAAGTAATCTACTGATACATTAGATTTATTCAATTTTTCGTTATTGGTGGGTATCTTTTTTTATAAAAAGATGGGTATCATTCGGTAAACTGGGTATTTCCATGTTTTATATGTTTAATTTCAAATTTGGAGTTTAAGACGCTATGGCTGAAAGCACTCAACATAAACTTGATCGAGTCAGATCACCACGAGTTCAAATCACTTACGACGTCGAAATAGGAGACGCCACTCAAAAAAAAGAACTCCCCTTCGTCATGGCGGTTTGCGGAGATTTTTCTGGGAACCCAGAGCAAGCATTAGTCAAAGTCAAAGAGAGAAAGTTAGTTAACATCGATCGCGACAATTTTAATAGCGTTTTAGCAGGCTGTGGCCCACGCGTCACCGTCCAAGTGGAAAACACGTTACAAAAAGACGGCACCAAAATTGGTGCGGACTTGCGCTTTAAATCGCTTGAAAGCTTTGATCCAGCTCAAGTAGCAACACAAATTGAACCTTTGGCTGAGCTGCTAGCCATCCGGGACAAACTTTCAGACTTAAAAAATAAAATGTACGGAAACGACAAACTGGGCGAAATTCTTGCGGAAACTCTTCAAGATGCCGACAAGCTAACCGCTCTCGGCAAAGAAGCCGGCAGCGCGAATAAGGAAGGGGAATAAGTCATGGCCGAAAACATGAAAACAGATGGCGCTTCAGCGGGCGCAGACTCCTCACTTCTTGAGCAAATTATTACAGACTCAAAGGTGGCGCATTCAGATACTGAAAAAACACGAGCTAAAGAGTTAATTAACCAACTCGTCCAAGAGGTGATGGATGGAAAAATCACTGTATCAGACAATATAATTGCTAACATTGAGAGCCGGATAGCTGCCATTGACGAGACCGTGTCTGAACAATTAACTGCCGTGCTGCACGATGATTCCTTCAAGAAACTTGAAGCCAGCTGGAGAGGACTTCATTACTTGGTTTCAAAATCAGAAACGGGTACTGGGCTCAAGATCAAGATGTTCAATGCAACAAAAGCCGAGTTAATTAAAGACTTTAAATCCGCTTCTGAATTCGATCAATCGACGATGTTTAAACAAGTCTACGAGGAAGAGTACGGAACATTTGGCGGATCTCCTTACGCCGTTATATTGGGTGATTATGAGTTTGGGAAACACCCAGAAGATTTATTTCTTCTTGAGGAAATCTCTCACGTCGCGGCGGCTGCTCATGCACCATTTATATCAGCAGCAAGTCCCCAGATAATGGGATTAGAATCTTATTCAGATTTATCAAAGCCACGAGATTTAGCAAAAGTGTTTGATACGGTGGAGTACGCGAAATGGCATTCCTTCAGAGATAGTGAAGATTCACGCTATGTTGCCTTAGCCCTTCCACACGTTCTTGGTAGATTGCCATACGGTCCAGACACACTGCCAGTTGAAACGTTTGACTATAAAGAAGACGTCAGCGGCCAAGACAACAGTAAATTCCTATGGGTCAACGCGGCCTACTCACTCGGCACAAGAATGACAGATGCCTATGCCAAGTACGGTTGGTGTACTGCCATTCGCGGTGTAGAAGGCGGCGGCATGGTAGAAGGACTTCCTGTTTACACCTTTTCCACTGATGATGGAGACGTTGCCCTTCAGTGTCCAACGCAGATCGCGATCACTGACAGACGAGAGAAAGAGCTGGCAGATTTAGGATTCATTCCTTTAGTTCACTGCAAAGGTACTGACTACGCAGCATTTTTCTCAGTGCAATCAACGCAATCGCCTAAGGAATACGATACAGACGAGGCAAACGCGAACTCAAGGTTGTCCGCACAAATTCAATATATTATGGCTAGCTCACGATTCGCTCATTACTTAAAGTCCATGATGCGAGACAAGATCGGCAGCTTTGCAAGTCGCGCCGACGTAAACACCTTCCTCAATGGATGGATAAATAATTATATTCTCGCCAATGATGAAGGGAGCCAGGAGCTCAAGGCACAGTATCCGCTGAGAGAAGCTCGGATTGACGTCACTGAGATTCCTGGCAAGCCTGGGGCATACAGGGCTGTCGCGTTTTTAAAGCCTCATTTTCAATTGGAAGGCCTTACAGCCAGTTTACGAATGGTTGCAGACCTTCCGCCTGCAGCGAATGGCTAGAACTTATATCAAGCCAAGTTGTTTATAAAAAAATTTTTTAAGGAGTAAAAAATGGCAGTGGATATGTTTTTAAAATTGAAGGACGTTCCCGGCGAGTCCATAGATAAACAATACAAGGGTTGCATCGACATCCTCTCTTGGTCATGGGGTATGTCACAGGCTGGAACCACACACTCAGGTTCCGGTGGCGGTGCAGGCAAGGTGTCGGTAGCAGATCTCACGATCACAAAATACATCGATAAATCGTCACTTCAAATGACCGCCAACTCGTGTAGCGGTAAGCACATAGATTCAGGTTCTATTTATGTCAGGAAGGCAGGTGGCGACAAACCACTCACTTACATTGAAATTGATATGACTGAAATCATTATTAGTTCTGTAAGTATTGCTGGTACGCAATCAGATGAACTAATAATGGAAACGATAGGCTTGAATTTTAGTAAATTTGCCTATACCTATTACATTCAAAAAGATGACGGCACCGGCACTAAGGTCGGTCCTATCTCGTGGGACATTGCTAAAAACACGAAGTAAATCTGGTGAGTCAAGGCGATTAATATCCCTTGACTCCATTTGAGCTCGCACAAATCATTTCAAATGCGTAACGATTAAATAATCGCCAAACAGGTGGAGTTATCACTCTGTCATTCGTAATGACTTCTTCAATCCCATAGTCAGCACCCGTTGTGATAGCGGGACAAAGCGGTCGCATACTTCGATCAAGCTTCACACCTAGGACTTCTATAATTCAAGGTGCCCCCCCGTGAGGCTACTGTCACTTTTATATTGGTAGTCACTATTCTTTGTAAACGGAATATAAAGCTGTCTCGCATTTCCCGGGAGGTTCCTGCCTGAACTTTTCTCAACGTCTGATTCTCGCTGTAAAGGATTTATTTTTTTTCCGGTGTCATCGTCTAAACGAACAGGGTCCATTCTGTTTTGACCTGCGACACGACCGAAGAACGCCTTGACGGGAGTTTTTAATGTCACACGACATAAGAACTTCAAACTTCCCCAATTTTCTTTGATTGCTAACGCATTGCGCGCCCATTCCCTTGCGTGCACACCATTGCGATTTGCCAAGTTCACTTTCATATGCCAACCAGGATCGTCGATGTGTTTCCCGCCAACATGCAATCGATTAAAAGGAATCCACCATGGAGACATATTTCCGCCTATAGAGAGCGTCTCAGTATTGCTGACCACTTTGCAAAGTTCAAAACCCTTTAACAACTTAATCGAAATAACATCCGCCAACCCTCCGGCGAAAGCTGCAATCACGTCCTCATTTGTAAACTTTGATTTTGCCCAGACTGTGTACGTTGGCAGTGAGCCCCAATCAAGCACACCACCGGGTGCTCTTTCCACATTTTCACAGCCTTCAAAATTATTGATATCGAAGTATTGCATAGCTACTTACCCTCTAATAATTTTTCTTGCATTAACGGGTAACTCTCACTTTAAGAGTCTCCACCATCAAACGTGAAGTTTCACAATTCAATTCCCCACCTCAAATACTCAATAAAACCTTATGGTTAAGCGTCCGTCGTTAGAGGGGCAGCATCCATTATTTACCCGACGAAGAGACACACAGAGGGGTTGTCTTAGTCATCATCAGAATCACTATTCTCGGTGATTCCAAGCGTTTCTCTTAATTGCGACAAGGTAGTCTCATCTTTAATCATCTCATTAAGCCACTCATTCAGATCCATCCCACCCCAACTAATCGCTCTTTGAACGATGTAAGACACAGGACTATGCGGCTCGGACTTTCGGAAAAATTCAGCCACAAGTGCAAGTGCATTTAACGCTTCAGCTTTCGTACTCACTCCGACTATCGCACTCTTATTGATCGTTGCAGCACTGGACAACGAGTTATCCGAGGATTGTTGAGCTTCATTTGGGGCACCATTATCCCCACCATCGTCGCTAATCAACCCCTTTTGAGCCGCACAACTTATTACGAGTTTCTGACAATCGACAATTGCCCCTTTTAACTCCATTAAGCTTGGTGAATTAGCCCCGAATTTATCGTCCACCATACTAGTGAGCGAATCAATAGCCAGAACACTAGTGGAGATGTCTTGCATTAATGTGTGATAAAAATCAGCATCAGTAGCCAAAACGGCATTATTCCATTTTTCACCATTGATCTTGCCATCACTCAGTGCAGCACTGGCCGCCTCCTCATTTTTTCGAGATAAGTTATCAACATCTTTGGATTCCTGCCATTTAAGCCAGCCATATGCCCCGCTGGTCGTGAGTGGTATTTCACGTATTTGGATAGGCAAATTGGTTTCCATCCAGTTCAGCCTGGAAGCCCTTAGGTCTAAGTCTCCGTCTTCCACTAAGGGATATAAATTATCCCATTGGTTTTCTAGCAATTCGGTGATGAGATTTATTCCTTCCGACAACCCCGAAAACCCTTGAAGCTGTAATACCGACTCAGTTAACCAAGCCCCAATTTGCAAGTCCTTCGTTTTATTTTGAAACGCATCAGTAGCTAGGTCTTTAACTTTATTCCAGTCAGCGGCTTTTATTTCTGTTTTCCATTCACCTTGATCTAATGACGGATCGTCTTGGCGTCTCGCCTCTTTAATATCGTCAAAAAGCGGCTGAAACGTTAAATCCTCCCCGCAGGGATTGTCGTCTGAAATGGGAGCAAGCAAAGCTTCAATATTTAATAGCATAGATATTTTTTCATTCACGCGATTAAGACAGTCGGACAGCCAAGAGTAATTGATCCACCGTGAGCCGTAGTGTCTCCCATACGAGCAGCTGGTTTATTTGTGATTAACACTGTTGGGCTTCCCAATAGGATGCTATCTGGAGGGCCCACACAAACTGCCATATCCCCCAACACAGCGGCGGGCAATCCTCCTATCAGCACGGTTGGGGCACCAGGACCTGTTATGGGTCCTCCCACATGCGGTACTGGAGGTGCTGCTGGTGTGACCATGGGGCAAACATGCATGTCTGTGAGTCTTGCTGCGGGCTGAGGCATTGTGCTTAATCTCTAGGTTTTTTATTACGGCCAATGACGTTTTTTCGAGACGACATCAGCACCAACGTCTAACGCGATGGATAGCTTGGCTAACATTTCACCGCCAAACGGAATACATCGACTAATAATAGCATTTGCTGCAGTTTCACTCGCAGCGTTCGGTGGTGCGGCCACTGCAGGGTTATCAGGCCCAGAAATACTACCACCACTCCAAAAAATTGATATCGCCAAACATCCAATCGGATCTTGTAGCCCAAGATTGTCAAAAATAACCTTGAATTCTTGTCTCTTTTTTTCATTAGGATCGATAACCCATGAGTATGTTTTATCTAATAATTTTAACCGCTCAGGATCTTTCTCTACCCCTAACTCTGTGAGCAAGCATAAGTATGCCCAATACACGGTATAACGAACTGGAAGACTATGCGCATACATTTTGACAGCATCAATTAGTACCTTATTTTCTCGCAAAATACTGATAAATTCAGTCACCGAGTAAGTGTCTTTAAATAAACTTGACGCGTCGTCAGTCAATTTAAACTTAGTCGTGATGTCAATCGCGAGCATTCATCACCCTGTTTTGAAATACAATCTTTTGATTACCCAATGTTTACCAATGCGCCCTGCACTGTTACAACGCCAGCAGCCTTAATCTCCGTTGTGGCCTCGCCACTCACCTGGACTAAAGACCCCTGAATATTAACTGATCCAGCCGATTTTAAAGTGATAGCAGCGGATCCATCTAGTGTCAAATTAACACCTTTTAATGTGATCCCTGATTCGTCAATTTTAATACTGTTTGCGCCCACTGAAAGCTCAATGCCACCCGTTGCTTTAGTGGTGAGCTTACCAAGATCAACAATCGTCGAGTGATTTCCTTTGATGAGTTTTACTTCGTAGTTTCCAGCTTCCAGACTAACGACACGATTTCCTTTGGTAACTTTCAAAGTGTCATTACCAAAAGTACTAACGGTCCTGCCCCCCTTATCTACATTCAATAAATGAGAGCCTTCTTTCACCTCTATCTTGAAGTCTTTCTCGATAGTCGTTGTCTGACCCCCTTTATTTATTTTAAGCGTATCATTCCCAGCACCAATGGTCGTTGTCCTATTTCCTTTATCAACCTTATCAATCTGATCTCCACTTTCAATTTCCATTATCCGATCCCCCTTGCCAAGCTTCAAAGAATCGTTACCACTCTCAATACTTACTGTTCGTACCCCTTTTTCGATCGTCAGTTTCTCATCACCCTCTGTAATTTTTTCCGTACGATTTTTCTTGATCTCGATAGTCTGGTCGTTACCAACTGTTAGACTATCGTCATGTTTGACGACTCGCGAGAAATCTTTCTCCGCCTGAAAATAAACGGCCTCATCGCCCTTTTTATCCTCGAAATACAGTTCGTTCGCGTTATCAACACCCCCATCTTTACTCGATCGAGTCTTGATTCCACTTCTCGTTTTATTCTCAGGTAAAGAATAAGGTGGCATTTTTTGCGCGTTGTAGATGGCGCCGCTAACGATAGGGTAATCCGGATCGCCATTCAAGAAATCTACTAAAACCTCTTGTCCCGTCCTCGGCAAAAATTGTGCTCCGTAAAGGTTGGAAGCGACTGACTGAGAAACCCTCATCCAACAGGAACTATTTTCATTTTTCTGGCCATCTCTATCCCAATGGAATTGAACTTTAATTCGTCCATATTTATCGGTATAAATTTCCTCGTTTTGAGGTCCCACGACAGTCGCTGTCTGGACCCCATAAACTTTAGGTTTCGCGGTCTTCGTGTTCTCACGAAATTGGACCTTCGTTGAGATACACGTTGCGACAGAATCAAAGCCAACGCTATCGTCATTTCCAAAGACTCCATAGCCGCCGTTTCGACCCTCGTGTGTCACCCCAACGAGTAAATAGTCCCCGTTTTGATCTTTCCGGTAATGGTCAGACAGTGTAAATAAAGCCCCTACTTGCAAATGCGCGCATTCTGATTCAAAAACAACCCGACGAGATCCAGCCTCAATGGATTCCATACGAACTTTATTAATGGCGTCAATGTCACTGCGCACAGACATACCGTCAAAATAGTCATAAACCTCGGCCGTAAGCGCACTGCCCGTTGAGATAGTTGTATCGAGAGAACCGGACAGCTGGGTATTTGGCGCCTCAAAGTTATAACTCGCACTTGAATAGCGATTGGCGGTTAGGCTATATTTATCCCGCCAGACATTGATCCCCATGGCTCTAGCGGCTTTTTGGGCATCACGAATCAGGGGTAAGTTGTGATTGAAATTAAGAAACGTATGGCTATTTTTTTCGTCACATAGAACAAGCGTATGCTTATCCTCAGAATGCTCGAAATAGAAATAAATACCTTCTTTTTCCATCAAACGAGATAAATACGAAAAATCCGACTCTCCGAATTGCACCGAGTAATTCAACTTACTATATGTTCCTCGGAGGTTCATTTTAAAAAGAGTAATCCCTCTTTGCTTTAGAACGGCTTCAATAATATCTGGAACGGTCTTATCTTGGAAAATCTTAAAAGAATTCCCTAATGCCAGAGAACAAATAGAGGGCTTAATAGTTATTTGAAGCTTTACGAAATCAAACTCTGTTTTGTCTTCCGTAATAATCAATCGACCTAACTCGGAGATATTAGTAATGATTCCATTGGCGAATCTTTTCGCGCCATATTGACTGCCACTTTCATCCTGCGCGTTAATGGTGAGCGTTGCGTTTTGTCCAATAATTGATGGAAGACTGGGTAACTCATTTCGAGCACAAGCAAGATTGATCGAATATTCGAATAAGCACGACATCGTCTCCTTCGCTTTGTAACTCAGCACCAATAACTTATCTACCCCTAGAGGAGTGTCTAAGTTTAAAAAACGGCCCTTATCAGAAAAATCAGATGAGGCCATATTTAAAGACCACCCTGCTCAGCATCGGCGACTTTATGGTTAACCTGAAACGCTAATTTAGATTCAGAATCATCGCTTGTTTTGATGAAAATCTCTTCGATTATTAAGTTATTTGTCATATTATCCAATATAAGCTCAGAAATTACTGGCGCAACCAAAGTATTTAGCGTTTCATCAAGCGCACGCGCTCCGATATCAATTGACGTAGACCTTTTAACAAGATTTTCGATTATTCCATCCTCGTACTTTAAACGGATCGAGTGCGAACTCAATAATCTTTTTTCATAAATTAATAATTTTGCTCTGGCTATCTCCCCTAGGGACTTCTTACTGATAGGTTTATAGGGGATTATTGATAATCGCCCTAGAAGAGCCGGTTGGAAAACTTTTTGTAAATGTGGTCTGATCTTTTGAACAACGCTCTTGATATCGACATCTTTGTTACCATCAAACAATTCCGACACCATCTCTGAGCAAGCGTTAGAGGTCAACAGAATTATGGTATTTTTAAAATCGACTTCTTGACCCTCTCCATCATCCATGACCCCCTTATCAAAAATCTGATAAAACACCTCTAGAACATCCGGATGCGATTTTTCAACTTCATCGAGTAACAACACACTGTAAGGTTGCCGTTTTACGGCTTCCGTTAAGACCCCCCCGGTCCCATACCCTACGTATCCAGGCGGACTGCCTCTTAAGAGCGAGACGCTATGCGGCTCCTGGTACTCAGACATGTTGATTGTTATCAGACTTCGGTCACCACCAAAAAAAGTATCGGCTAGAGCAATTGCCGTCTCGGTTTTACCGACTCCACTTGAACCCACTAATAGAAATACCCCAACCGGTTTACCAGGATCCTCCATTCCAGAGCGGGAAGTTTTGATCCGCTCAGATATTGTTCTCAATGCGTGATCCTGACCAATGACACGAGCTCCGAGTAAGTCTTCAAGGTTTTGCAATGCGTGGACCTGACTCGACATCATTTTACCCGTTGGAATTCCGGTCCAGTCTGAAACCACCTCGCTAATTAAACGAGAATTGACCAACGGTGAAATCATGGGTAATTCTCCCTGCACCGTAATAAGCTCCTTCATGACCGTCTGATATTTCTTTCTATCACCATGACTTTGATTAGTAATCACCGGTTCTTCCGAAGGTAGTGGCTTGTCTGATTTTAACAATTGTTCAAGCGCCTCTAAACGACCGATTATTTCTCTTTCTTTTTCCCATTGCTCCTCATAGTCAGTAAGAGTCGCGATTAAATCCTCCAATTCAGCTGTTATCGCAACAATGCGAGCTTCATGAACATCGTCAAAATGTTGCTCCGTCATAAGTTGTGTCAGTTCTGTTTCATAAAACACTTGCTGAGCTCGCAGGTCTTCGATGGCGCCTGGCAAAGTATCCATGCTGATTGAGGATCTAGCGGCGGCGGTGTCTAGAACAGAAATGGCCTTGTCCGGTAGAAGTCTCCCAGTAATATAGCGACTAGACAGCTTTACAGCTGACAAAATAGCCTCGTCCAATATTCGAACCCCGTGGTGAGACTCCATTGTTTTAGCGATTCCTCTGAGCATAACAATCGCCTGACTTTCAGAAGGTTCCGAGACTTTTATAACCTGAAATCGTCTTGATAAAGCGCTGTCCTTTTCTATATACTTTTTATACTCCGACCAAGTGGTTGCCCCAATAGTCCTCAGAGCACCGCGAGCTAATGCGGGTTTTAGTAAGTTTGCGGCGTCATTTTGACCCGCCTGGCCACCAGCACCTACCAGCGTATGCACCTCATCAATAAACAGAACGACTGGGACCACACTTTTTTCAATTTCGTCGACAATGGCTTTTAGACGACTCTCGAATTCGCCCTTAACGCTAGCGCCCGCTTGTAATAAGCCAAGGTCGAGACTAAATAATTTTGCCAACTTAAGATCTGCTGGCACATCTCCAGCTCCAATTTTTAAGGCTAATCCCTCGACTACCGCTGTCTTACCAACACCCGCGTCACCAATCAGAATGGGATTGTTTTGTCGTCGGCGAGCCAACACGTCAATTAACTGCCTCACCTCTTGATCGCGCCCGATGACGGGGTCCACTAATCCTTTTGAGACAAGGCCTGTCATGTCAGTGGCATATGTTTGAAGACTCTCTAGCGGCCCCATGTCCGGCACTTCGCTGTCATTAGAGGGAATAATCGCCTCCTTAGCACTTTTCCCGTTAACTGCTACTCCCTCGATAGAACCTCTCGTGATATCCCCAAATTGCGTGGATAGTTGATTAATTTCAATTTTCGTCAACTCCTCAATTCGTTGAGAAAAAATATTAAATAGATATGAATCCCTCAACAACGCGACCAATATGTGACCCTGTCTCTTATACACATCTGACGCTGCCGACGATATGCAGTGTGTAGA
>CAJXOL010000034.1 GCA_913057675.1 uncultured Pseudomonadota bacterium
CTACACACTGCATATCGTCGGCAGCGTCAGATGTGTATAAGAGACAGACTTAAAGCCATCGCAGCTAAATGTCCGCCAGCAGAGTGACCGGCCACAAATAATCGCTTTTTAGGCACTCTAAAGTCATTCGCATTTCTATATAAATAAGCTCCCGCTGCCATTACCTGAAGCACGAGTTTCTGCATCGAAATATTAGGACATAAAGAGTAATTAATAACGGCAACAGCCACACCACGGTCGACGAATGGTCTAGCGATAAATGCGTGTTGACTCTTGTCAAGTGAACGCCAATAGCCACCATGAACGAACATAAGCATCGCACTTGGTGAGCCAAGCGGCATATAGACATCCATCGTCTCTAACAAGTCATCGCCGTAAGGCACATCTCGCTCACACTGATCTTTCAATGAGAGACAAATTCCAGCAGAATTCAATGTCCAACGGTCGACGTAGTCTTGGAAATTTGGCACTGCTGCACGATTGTTATAGAGAGATTCAAGGTAGGCTATATGATCAAGCATCATTTAACATCCCGTTCGATATTTCAAATAATTAAGGCTAACTGTCTCGAGCATGAAGCAAACACCAACATTAAATCAGTGTTCTGGTAGTTTGGATCTTTAGATTACACTAGCTACTAACGGTTCTCAATAAAGAACGAGGAAATCATGAAAAACCTCATAAAATCAAAGGCAAAACAACATGACGAGTCAATATTGGCCCAAGCCACTAGTATCCACAAACTGGCTTTCAAATAACCTCGACAACCCAAAAGTAAAAATCATAGACAGTTCTACACTGCTGCCGCCAAAACCTGATTTTTCTCTCTATGACGTAGTTCCAGCTCTCGACGATTATAAGGCAGGACATATTCCAGGAGCTCAATTTATAGACATCGAACACGAGCTATCCACCCCCCACAGGCACTTTCATTTTATGTTGCCAACTGCTGAGATATTTGCGCAGACAATGGAACGCTGCGGCATAAGTGACGACACCATGGTTGTGACTTATGCGACAACAAGCCACTGGTGGGCTACGCGACTTTGGTGGACACTTAAAGTTTTCGGTCACGTTAACGTCGCAGTACTGGATGGTGGATTTCAAAAATGGCAGACGGAAAACAAACCGATAGAAACGGGCGACGCTAAATCCGCCCCCACGGCTCGTTACTCATTACGCGAACCCAATACATCATTAATCGCGAATAAAGAATCGGTATTGCATCACCTACAAGGACAATCTACGTGTCTGATTAATGCGCTCAAGCGAGAACAGCATGACGGAATCAGTGGGGTTCATTACGGACGCAAAGGAAGGATACCTCGAAGTATTAATCTCCCAGCGCTTGAGCACGTTAACGAGGACAACACATTCAAATCAATCGAAGAACTGAAAAAAATCTTCGCAGACACACTGCTCAACGAGGAGGTCATTACATACTGCGGGGGCGGTATTGCGGCAACAAGTGTGGCTTTAGTGCTCGATATGCTGGGACATAAAAATGTTAAGGTCTACGATGCGTCACTAACGGAATGGGCGTCGGACGAAACATTACCGATGGATGTTTAAACATATGCTTAAATTGCAAATAAGGACCACAAGATGATTGATTTATTTCCGGTCAACAAAGGGGACTTCCCTGAACCAGTAGTTGTCACGGGTGCTGGGGGCTGCATTGGAAGTTGGGTTCTGCATCTTTTGCAGCGTGCAGGCGTTAGCGTCATCGCTCTTGATTTACGTAAAGACACACGTAGGCCAAGCTTGCTGATGACGGAAGAGGAGTTAGCCTCAATCGCTTGGCTCGAGGGTGATATCTCAGACCCAAAAATAATTACGCACGCTGTGGAACAACACAAGGCAAGCGCCATTATTCACTTAGCGGCACTTCAGATACCTTTTTGCAAGGCTGATCCGATATTGGGGGCGCAGGTTAACGTCGTAGGCACAATCAATGTTTTAGAAGCAGCTCGACAATTTGGCATCAAACGTCTTGCTTATGCGAGCTCAATCGCCGCCCATGGGGTGTTTGACCCAGACACGCTGTCAACACTTTACGGCGCCTATAAGTATTGCAACGAGGCGACGGCCAAGGTTTACATGCAGGACTGGGGAGTTCCAAGCACATGCCTTAGGCCCGGCATCGTCTACGGAGTAGGTCGAGACCAAGGTATGAGCTCAAAAACAACTGTAGCAATTCTTGCAGCGGCAATGAAGCAGGCATACACCGTTCCATTTTTAGGGCCGGTGTCTTGGCTACACGCAGGCGAAGTGGCCAGCGCATTTATTAAATCCGTATCACAACCAAGAAACGAAGCTCGTGTTTTCGATATCAACGGAGTTATCGCCACAGTTGAAGAGTCAATCAAAGTCATTCAGAAAATAGAACCGAATGCACAAATCACCATCGAGGGCGCTCCACTGCCATTCCCAACAAACCTCTCAGACGAGCCACTTCGGGCCTATTTGGGTGACTATGGCTCAGTGAATCTAGTTCAAGGAATTGAACACACCTACGACAGTTTTTGCAAATTAGTTAGATCAGGAAAAATCGGCCCAGATTCGTTTGCGTGACGTCAGTCAGATTTACCTCTAGTGATAATCGTAGCCTTTTTATTCGTCTCACCCTGAGTGTCGACCCAACTAACCTCGACAGAATCACCAGGTACTCCACCTCTGAAGTAACAGAATAAAGATGGGTTTTTAGAAACCCCTCCGCCCCATTCAGCAGACAACACAGTTTTCTGAACATGACGCACCGTCACATGTTTAATAAAATGTGCAGGCACTAATGTGCCATCCTTCCTCTTACGAAATCCAGTCTCCATGTCGTGACGAATCAAAACTCGAACGGTGGTCAGACCGCTGTCATCACATACCGCAACAATTCTCATCGGACGTGCCATACCTACCCTCTACGAATACACTTAGGATTAACCACCGCAACCACCACGAGTTACCTTTATCAACTTATCAGCAATAATGAAACCTTCGTCAGTTTTTACCAAAGCGAACACGGACGCAGTTTCACTCATTTTAATGCGTGTGCGAATAAACGGAATCGCCTCCGGTGATAACTCATAATAAGCCGCCAACGGCCGGGGATTTTTCTCGCAAAGTAACGCAATTGCACGAACTTGCAAGCTCTCATCGACTTTGATGCCCACAGGAACTACAGCGCCATTCTCAGCGATTGGTGGCGCGATAAATTGAATAGACCCGCTTGCGTCCTGAATGACCGGCTGAGAGGTCAATGCACTGATGGCAGCAGGGAGAGTTTCCGCATTGAACGCCTGGTTATTCCAGGTCACATTGTTCCCGTACGCAAGCTTGAGAAATCCTACCTCAGATAAACCGAGTAGGGCACCCAAAAACCCTGCGTCACGCATAAATTGTCTTTTTGAAGTATTAATCTTCAACATTAATAAACTTGGAATCTACAAAACATGTAAAACACCCTAAGTGGTAACAAAAAATTGACGACTTAATCCATGATTGAATCACAAACCTCAGCGCCGTGACAAATAATGTGACAGCCCCGGATGGAAAAGGTTTTTAAAACCCATTAGCAGTTAACCACAGTTGAAGCTTAATCAAATTTCAACAGATCTAAACGTAGTGAAATATTTCCACGCGCATATGCATCACTTGTCAGAGGTATTTCAAAAAAACCTACCGATTTATAAAGCCCGATTGCGGGCTCTAAAATTGTGTTTGACATGATTTCTATTTGCGTCGCGCCCAGATCCTTTGCTGTTTTCAGAATATGATGCAGCATTACCCGCCCCAAACCAAGGTCTTGGTAGCTTGGGGTAACGGCCATCTTCGAAATTTCGTAAATTGCGTCACTGTGTTTTAGCAGACCACAACATCCAACTGCGAGATCATCGACTATAACTAATATAATCGCACCACCTGAATCAATGAAAGATTGCTGTGGGTTTGAGAGCATCTTCAGATCTATCTCTTCGGGCTCAAAGAAATTTTCTATCCACTCAAGGTTTAACTCTTTAAAAGCCTCAACATATTGAGGCGAAAACCCTACAATCTCATATTTTTTTTTCATAAAGCCAAGAACCTTTTCACATTAAACACTGCAAATCACCATCGACATTCAACGTTTGTCCGGAGATTGTTCGACCCAATGGAGACACAATAAATGCAATAAGATCTGCGAGCTGCTGCGGATCAATCAATTCTTTTATAGATGCCATCGATAACCATGTTTTTGTGAATTCTTCCGCGGTTTGCCCTGCAATATTCGCTTTCTCTTGAATAACCGCCTGTATTCGCGCCCCATCAACCGGACCAGGCAATAACGCGTTACAACGAATGCCAAAAGCCCCTAATTCCATTGATAAAGACTTGGTGAAACCGACAACACCCCATTTTGCTGCGGAGTATGGCGCTCGATTTGGAAAACCAAATCGTCCAGCGGCTGAAGACAAATTAACAATGGACGCATTATTTGATTTTTTGAGGTGTTCGACAACAAGACGTGCACAATTAAATTGACCCGTGAGGCACACCTCAATGCAACGGTCCCAGTCAATTGGATCTATCTCATGAAAGGCGCCAGTCGGCCCCGCAATGCCCGCATTATTAATCAAGCAATCCAAACCACCCAATCCGTCTACCGCTTGCTCAACCATAGTGGCGACCGAATCTCGTTTAGACACGTCACAAACGCCAGTCATAAGGGACGGATGTTTTTCTTTAGCCTCATCTAAGGCCGCAACGTCGACATCACAAATGTAAACTGATGCGCCTTCGGCCAACAGCCTCTCAGTAATCTTGAGCCCGATACCGTTCGCCCCTGCCGTTACGATCACCCTTGCACTCGTTAATTTTAAGTCCACATTTCCCTCCCACTGGGTCTATTTGACAGTATATTAATTGTGCCATTAGTTTATCTGATTTACAGCTGAAACCTAGGTATTAGAACAACATACGCACATACCTAACTTACCTAAGCACCTTCAAACTAAATCGTGTCACAATGCCGACGTATAAAGCCTAACGCTCTTATAGATGGTCAACACTCAATAAATATGGCTCAAGATCCGGTTAAATGTAATGTGTTAATTATTCGATTGATCAGCATTGGTCATGGGGCAGCACACTTCTTTCACCTCATACTTCCACCGTTATTCCCCTGGGTTAAGGCTGCATTTGATCTGTCGAATGCACAACATCAGATTATTTCAATTTACCGCCATCCTCACCGCACCTGAGGTTCGGCATCAATGACTCGTAACTGCATAGCTCAGCACTACTCATGACTCAAGTTCAAATAAAAATTATTACGCTGTTCGTCGTCGGCATCTTATTAGGGCCAGCGTACCACCTCTATTGCTTTGCTTTTTCCGGAGAGGTCCTTAGCACCATGATGCTTGATCAAAAGAGCGACCGCTGGATACTAAATGATGGGTCGATATTTCGTATAAGCAGAGGGATAAGCTACCAACCACTAGAAATTCCACTATCTCCAACTGACAATGATTTATTTGTTAAATTTTCCTGTATCTCAGCGCGATGCGAACAGCTCCACGGGACCACACTGTCGCTGTCCACTGGCACCACTTTCGTATTTAACGAAAACATTAAGGTGAGTTCACTGTGGCCATTCTCCCCATTAAGCATGGGTCCGATATCGATTCCTTACCCAGAAAAATTTATGTTCTTAATCGAGTCAGCTGCTAACACTCCTAATGCGCCGCCACTCCAGTTATCGATCAAGAAGAACGTAACATCTCCCAGCTATCTACTACTTTGGATTGGATATGGTTTCACTCTGCTACCCTCGATATGGTTATTCAGAATATTTCGTAAAAAATAAAATGTATGAACGTATTAATATCCTAGCAACACAATCCTTCACATAAAATGATCGAAAACCATGAAAATTACCAATGTAGAAGTTCATATTCTTCAAGCGCCAGACACCGGCAGACCACATTGGGTCAGTCACTTTATTGTTCCGAGAGCGAATGAAATTCTAATCAAATTACGCACTGACTCTGGGATTGAAGGTTTTGGAGTGGCCACAAGCTACACGCCGATCGAAGCAGCGGTGCATTGCTTTAAAACTGGAATCAGTGATCAAATCGTGGGGGCGGACCCTCTTGCTACAGAAAAATTATTCCAGACTTTATTTAACTTGACTTATTCTCGATTAGCGCATGAGAGGGGTTGGGGTAAGGAACCATTAATGCGGATTGCTGCTGCCGTAGATATTGCCTGCTGGGATATTCTTGGGAAATATGCAAATCTTCCACTCTACAAACTCTTCGGGGGCTTTCGCGACGCGATACCGTGTTATGTAACCTGTGCTTACTACCGCGACGGTAAAGATTTGCTTGAACTAAGAGATGAAATCCAAATGCTAAAAGCACAAGGACATAGAGGGTTTAAAGGCAAGGTTGGCGGCGCTTCTCTCAGCGAAGATATTGAGCGTATGTCGCTCATTCGTGAAGTTATCGGTGATGACTGCGACCTGATGATTGATGTCAATCGAGGCTGGGATCTAAGGACTGCGATAGAGGGCGCGAAACTGCTAGAACCTCTGCATCCTCGCTGGCTGGAAGAACCCGTCCGGTGGGCCGACGACCGTCGAGAGCTTAAGCTACTCGCTCAAAAAACATCGATACCACTATCAGCAGGTGAAAGTGAGTTAACAAGCTGGGGATGTCGATCGCTAATTGACGAGCAGTCCATTGATATTTTGCAATTCGATTGCACGATGACAGGAGGTTTCACCGAAGGACGAAAGTTATCAGCTCTATGCGAACTCAATCATGTACAAGTAGCCCCTCATCATGACTGCTTCATTCATGCGCATATTGTGGCCGGCAGCCCTGCCGGTTGCATTGTCGAAGCGTTCACTGACCCTGAACGGGATCCACTTCAAGCAGAGTTATATGAAAACCCTCCAATAATCAAGGAAGGAGTGCTAACACTCAATGAAGACCCTGGTCTTGGGCTTCGTTTATCTGAAGAAGCCGTCACTAAATTTGGAACTAGAATACTGTAATGTAGAAAAAACAATTAAGGGGAGCATGTACAAACAGATAAATCAATATATATGTTTACTGTTAACGGCCAATCTAAAACGCTCCTCCTCTAGAGCTGTGACCCCCATCAACGTTCACCACAATCCCACTGATGTAGGAAGCGCGTTTTGACGCAAGAAACAAAACCACATCAGCGACTTCAGCAGTGGTTGCAGCGCGACCGTAGGGGAGAGTCTTCAACAGATCTCGCCACCGAGCTTCACTGCCTAGCTCCAGAGCAGCCTTAGTCTTCATTAGGGTTACTAAACGATCTGTTTCAACCGCACCTGGACTGACGGCTACACAACGAATTCCATCCTTAAAACTATTACTACCTAGAGCTCGAGAAAATGCATTCAACGACGCGTTCGCCGATGATCCAGCAATGTAGTTAGTATCTAAGCGATCTGCGGCTAGTCCGGTCACGTTAATAATTACACCAGAATTATTTTCAGCCATGTGTTGATAGACAGCACGACTCAAATTGATATAGCCAAAAACTTTTAAGTCCCAGGCGCTGCGCCACTGGACCTCATCAATAGTCTGCAGATCTCCTCCAGGAATAGCACCCGCGTTATTAACTAAAATATCTATAGGCCCAGCTGCAGTTAACAAAAACGGAATGTTTTCAGATTTAGACAAATCAAGAGCACTATATGAAATTCGCCCTTGGGCAACCTCATTAAGCTGAGCGCTTGCGTCTTTCAGCGCACCCTCTGAACGGGCGACGAGGTGGACATCACACCCCTCCGACAAAAGGCCTTTCGCTACTGCTAATCCTATACCCTTAGATGCACCAGTGACCAGCGCGCGCTTTCCATTTAGATCTAAATGCATCGCCCCCCCTAGACTTCTTCGAATAAAAAAAACGTACTAAAACGATCGGGGCAATCCGAGAACATGCTCCGCCGTGTAAGATAAAATCAAATTAGTGGATATCGGTGCTACTTGGTAGAGCCGGGTTTCTCGAAACTTTCTCTCAATATCATATTCAGATGCGAATCCAAAACCACCGTGCGTTTGCATACATGCATTAGCTGCTTCCCATGACGCTTTTGCCGCTAAATATTTGGCCATATTCGACTCAGAGCCACAGGGAAGTTTCGCATCAAATAATTCACAGGCCTTCCAACGCATGAGGTTTGCCGCTTCGACCTCAATGAACGATTCAGCGATTGGAAATTGAATTCCTTGATTTTTTCCAATAGGACGATCAAAAACAACTCTCTCTTTCGCATACTTTGTAGCACGATCAACAAACCAGTAACCGTCTCCAATACATTCTGCAGCAATCAATGTTCGCTCAGCGTTAAGACCATCCAAGATATATCGAAATCCCTTACCCTCTTCTCCAATCAGATTTTCAACTGGAATTTCTAATTCATCAAAAAATAACTCATTAGTCTCGTGATTGACCATGTTTTCAATCGGGCGAACTGTAAGGCCGTTGGTCATTGCATGTTTTAGGTCAACAATAAAAATTGACATGCCTTCAGACTTTTTAGCTACGTCTTGTAGCGGAGTAGTTCTCGCCAACAAAATCATCAGATCTGAATGCTGCACCCTTGAGATCCAAACTTTTTGGCCATTAACAACATAACGATCACCTTTCTTAACTGCGACCGTTTTAATTTTAGTTGTGTCAGTTCCAGTTGTTGGCTCAGTAACTCCCATAGATTGAAGTCTCAAATCACCTCGTGCGATTGCAGGCAAATATTGCCTTTTCTGCTCATCAGAGCCATGCCGCAATAATGTGCCCATATTGTACATTTGACCATGGCAGGCACCGGCGTTCCCGCCTGAACGATTGATCTCTTCCATAATCACCGAAGCCTCAGCCAAACCAAGACCGGAGCCGCCAAACTCCTCTGGAATCATCGCGGACAACCATCCAGCTGCAGTTAGTGCGTTAACAAATTCCTCAGGGTAAGTCCTTTGTGAATCAATCAATCGATGATATTCATCGGAAAACTGCCCACAAACCGCTCGGACACCATCTCTAATTTCTTGGTACTGATCTTCAGTAATAGGCATGTTTGATTCCATTCTTATTTGTTACTGTCGGGTTATACCTTACAAGTTGCTCGAGCTTCCATTGCCACATGACCTAAATAATCGGTGGCCCATAAATTGTACGCGCCCGCCCCTTGCCCCTTGCCATGAGTCATAAACGCATGTGTATCGAATATTGGTTTGACTGCGCGAAATTGAAAACGAATAAGCAATACGTCTTTATATTGAGACAGTAACAGTTTCGCTAAGTGGGTTGCAGTTAGTGGTCCATGAAATACCAAACCTGGATACCCCTCCTCTTCCAAGCAATATTTACGGTCATAGTGAATTCGATGACCGTTAAACGTTAAAGCAGAGTAACGGAATAATGTCACAGGATCAGGACAAACCTCCATTGAAAAATCAGGTAACTCGTCCATTACCTTAAATTTAGGAGAGGGCGCATTTCGCGACGCTAGACCACGATACACAATATCATGCTCTTCATCGATTAATATTCCCTGATCATCTAGAATCTGATGGGCAACTGTTACAAAAACCATTTCTCCGCTGCGCCCACTTTTGAAAGTGACATTTTTAATCGTAGATTCTCGGCGGATCACCTGACCAACAACGAGTGGCCTAGTAAACTCTAAGCGTCCACCCGCCCACATACGTCGCGCTAAATCCACAGGAGGCAAAAATCCACCTCGTTCGGGGTGTCCGTCAGCCCCGAGCTCCGAGAAAGGCACCACCGACGCAAAAAACATCCAATGCCATAAGCTAGGTATCGCCTGGCCTAAAAGTTGGTGAGGAGACATCATGTTGAGCGTCGCATACATCCTTTCAACGCGAGACTCGTCCACGATATCCCAGGCCGTCTCAGAGCGCCCAATCCAATCGGTATAGGAATTTTTATGGCCCATCAGCCCCATATCTAGATTTTATAATAGTGTGCAAATCATCTACTCGTGATAGTGAACTATCGTCTTTGTAGTAGTAAAGTGCTCAAGAGCTATAAAACCTTTTTCTCTACCATGACCACTTTTCTTCATGCCCCCGAAAGGTAATTCCACGCCACCCCCAGCACCATAATTATTGATAAACACTTGGCCACAATTCATACCCTTTGCGACTCGCTGCTGTCGATTTCCATCTTTTGTCCAAACCGAACCGACTAAACCGTAGTCCGTCGCATTAGCCAGTCGTATGGCATCGAGCTCATCATCAAAAGGAATAGCTGAAAGCACTGGACCAAAAACCTCATCACACGCTAACTGGTGATCACGAGGCACATTTCCAAACAGCGCCGGCTTGACCCAAAAACCATTCTGATCCAACCCGTCTGCATAAACACCCTCAGCAAGCAGTTCAATTCCGGTCCTAATTGCATGCGTTCTAAATCCGTCAACAAGGCTTTGTTGGCGTCCGTTCATTACCGGGCCGCAATCAAGGTCCATCTCTGGCGTGCCCACTCTTACTTTCGCGAACTGTGCTGCCACTTGAGCCATGAATTCGTTGTAGATTTCTTTTTGAACCAGTAGACGACTTCCGGCAGAGCATGTTTGTCCCGCATGTTGAATGATGGCCTTCACAACAGTCGGAAGTGCTTTATCTAAATCCGCATCTGCGAAAATAACCTGCGGCGACTTACCACCCAACTCCAATGTACAACCAACGAAATGTGTTGCGGTCGCCTGCTGAACCAAGGTACCAACCCGTGGAGAGCCCGTAAAACTCATAAAATTAATGTGTGGATGATTGGCCAAAGCAGCTCCGGCTTTATCACCCAACCCAGCAACGATATTAAGCGCACCAGCTGGAAGACCCGCCTCTAGTGCAAGTTGCGACATCACCAACGTAGTCAAACACGCATCTTCAGAAGGCTTAACCACAGCAGCATTACCCACGGCTAACGCCGGCCCCACACTCCGACCAAACTGTTGGGCGGGGTAATTCCAAGGAATGATGTGGGCAGTTACGCCATATGGCACCCGGTGCACATTGACACTATAACCATCTAAGTAAGGAATCACCTGACCATGCAATTTATCCGCTGCGCCAGCATAAAACTCGAAATATCGGGCCGTTGCGGTAATGTCAGCACGGCCGGCCGTGATTGGCTTCCCTGTGTCTCGAGATTCAAGACTTGCCAATTCTTCAAAATTTTCCAAGATAAGTTGAGACCATCGGTGCAGGATTCGACTGCGCTCAACTGGAGCCATCCGACCCCAATCACCATCTAGGGCATTCTCAGCAGCACTGACCGCAGCATTAATATCCACCTCACCGCTATCGGGTATAGTCGCAAATTTTTGCCCAGTACACGGGTCAATCATATTTAATGATTTACCAGTTTGAGCCGGCACATGCTTGCCGTTAATCAAATTTAAATACGATTTAATTTCCACTGCTGGCATTACTTCTCCAATCCCTCATTATTTAAAAACAAACTGATTGAATCCAGTTTAATTTGCACAGTACTAAATTACACCACCAAATTTAAGCTCGTCAATATCACTATCGCTGTATCCAAATTCAGATAGGATCTTTTCGGAATGCTCGCCGGCGTCTGGGATACGATCCATCCGAGGTGAAAACTCTTTAGGGACACCCGGAGGGAGCATCGCCTTTACTGGCCCATTCGATGACTCGACCGATCTCCATCTGTCACGCGCTGCAAGTTGCGCATGATCCCAAACTTGTTGCATTGAATTCATGGAGGCGTTTCCAATTTTTGCACCATCCAAACGCTCGGTAACAGAGGCCAAAGTCATTTGTGAAAATACTTCAGTGATGATTGCACGTAACTCATGACGAAATTCAGACCGCTTCGTATTAGATGAAAAACGTGAGTCTGATTTAAGTTCAGTTTGCTGTAAGACTCTATCGCAAAAAACAGCCCATTCACGCTCATTTTGAAGGCCTAACATCACCGTTTCACCATCACCAATTGGGAATGGCCCATAAGGATAAATTGTCGCGTGCGACGCTCCTGCTCTAGCAGGAGGCTCAGCACCATCGTAAGCGTAGTACATAGGAAAACTCATCCATTCGGCCATGGTTTCAAGCATTGAAATATCAATACGGCATCCAGTGCCTGTTTTCTGGCGGCGAATAATGGCCGCAAGAATATTGCTGAAGGCATACATTCCCGCGGAAATATCCACGATAGAGCACCCTGCTTTAGCAGGCGCATCCTCCGAACCTGAGACGGACAAGAGTCCCGACTCGGCTTGAATCAAAAGATCATAAGCTTTCTTGTCTCGATAGGGACCATCTGAGCCATACCCAGAAATATCACAAACTATTAGTTCAGGATAGCGGTCTTTTAATTGCTCATAAGAAAAACCCATCCGCTCCGAAGCACCTGGCGCGAGATTCTGTAACAGCACGTCCGCACCTTGCAATAATTTATATACGACCTCAAGACCTTTTGGTTGCTTTAAATCAAGAGTGATGCTTTCTTTGGAGCGATTTGTCCACACGAAGTGGGACGCTAAACCATTAACACGATCGTCATAAGCCCTTGTGGGATCGCCACCTCCGGGTCTTTCTATCTTGATGACACGGGCTCCCAAATCTGCTAGCTGCCGAGTGCAAAATGGTCCCGCTATGACATGCTCAAGCGCGACAACTGTTATTCCCTCTAGTGGGCGCATATTATTTTTTTCCTGATGATTTCAGATTTAAAGACAAACTCTAACGTTCGGAAGATGAGCGCCTCAATTAGAAAAATGACATCGATCGCCAAGCAATGCTTCTCTAAATCGGTTTTTTAATAGTGGCCCATCTCGAGGCGGAAGCACCAATTCATCTGATTTAAGGTCAACTTTAACTTGAGCAAATATTAAGCCAGAACCATCTACTTCTTTTTTAAGAGAAGTAAGTTCACTTTCATGCGTAATTATAGAAGAATTTTTAAATCCACACGCACTTGCAACCGCTGACAAATCAACGCCAAATCCAGTATGCGTTTTTTGCTTTCCTGTCTCGCCATAAACCTCATTATCTAAAACAGTAATCGCAAGATTCGCAGGTTGAACCACACCGATAGTGGCAAGCGAATTTAGGCCCATCAACAATTCGCCATCACCCGTGACTACCAAAACACGCCTGGTTGGTTGAGCCAAGGCAAGTCCAAGTCCCGTAGCTAATGCTCCGCCCATTCCACCCCACATTGGAAAGTTCAAGGGGTGGTCTCCGGCCGCCGTTATATCCCAAGCGGGTGCACCTAAACCGGCTACCACAAGAAGAGCACTTCTGGGCTCCAGTAAACGCTTAACCACCTGTCTACGATCTAATAATGTCATCCACACCTTCCAGGCAATTTAAGTGTCCACCCAAGGGCTTGATCAACGACCAAAAGTTTTTGCACCTAAAACCCGTTGATCGATCAATACGGCTGTCGGTCTGTAAGTATTGAACGCTAACCGTATCGCTCCCTCAGTGCATTCTGCGACTTCGTCATTTTTTTTTGCTCGAAATGTTGTGACGCCCATCTCTTTCATCACATGCTCTGAACCCTGACCCATCGGAACCTGCCAAGGGTTAAATTCGCCCCAATCACCCCGCATGGTTACCAACATAGGAAGAGGCACCTGACAAGAGGTCAACATGGAAAACATGTTGATGCAATTACCAACACCACTGGACTGCATCAATAGTAAACTTTTTTTTCCACCGAGCCATGTACCCATTGCCAGGGCCACACCTTCCTCCTCCGAGGCAAGTCGAACGGTTTGAATACCTTCATGCGCCACACATAACTCAATCAACTGAGACAGACCTGCGTCCGGGACAAAACTCACTATAGAAATGTCCTGTTTGCAGATCAAATCGAATACCGTATTACTCCAGTGGTTTTCAAGGCTCATAGTCAAGAAAAAAAATATAGGTTAAATCTCTACCACTATCTTTCCGACATGCTTGCCGGATTTAAGATGTTTAAATGCGTCGGCCACATTTTCCAAAAGAAAACTCGAATCAATAACAGGTTTAATCTCATGGTAGTCGATAGCCCGCACCATGGCTTCAAATTGCAATCGTGACCCAACCGCGATTCCCTGAACCCGTATGAAAGGACCCAATAGAGACTTCACGGAAATTGTCGCCTCATGCCCGCCCACAAAACCAATCACGCCGACGAATCCACCAAAGCATACTGCCGACAGAGATTCGGACAACGTATAACCCGTTGTTTCAATAACAATATCTACACCTCTACCTCCTGTTGCCTCTTTTGCCAGTGCCCCCCAATTACTGTGCGTTTTGTAATTGATGCCAACATCAGCGCCCAACCGCTTCGCTTGGCGAATTTTTTCATCACTAGATGACGTCAGTATCACTTTAGCTCCGGCCATTTTTGCAAACTGCAATGCAAATAAAGCCACGCCACCCGTTCCTTGAACGAGCACCGTATCTCCAGACTTAATTCCACCCTGCTCAAGAGCGTTCCATGCCGTAAGGGCCGCGATAGGAAGAGTTGCACACTCCTTGGCAGTAAGAGTAGTAGCAGCCATAACAGCCTCTTGTTCTGGCACAACGATATACTCTTGCAAGACACCTGAGAGCGGTGCACCAAGGGTCTTTGTCGTGCGCTGCTGCTGGGTCGGCTTCCCGCTATACCATCCTTGCGTATAGACGGGAATTACTCGGTCTCCCTCCTTGAAGCGAGTAACCCCATCCCCAACCCTCACCACCTGGCCAGAACAATCCGAGCACGGAACGTATGGTAGGTTTAAATGTGGCATGAATTTTTGGTCCAAAATTGCTAGATCACGATAATTAAGACTAGCAGCCTCTATCTTGATCAAAACTTCTCCATCTCTCACGGCAGGTAATGATCTCTCACTAAGGCGCAAATCATCAATTGAAAAATTGACAGCTTCTACCGCACGCATAAATTCTGGCATCTCGATTCCCCTTACACCTTCGTTAATTAAAAAAATTATGTCATTGCAATTTTTAGGCAGTTTATTTAATACTACTTTTTAATTCATACTCGATTTAAGCTGTAGAAACGTTATCATAAATAACTTGAAGATAACTAGTGGGCTAATGAAGATCGCAAAAGGACATACACCATGAAATCGTACAAAATTGCAGTCATTGCTGGGGACGGAATCGGAAAAGAGGTCATGCCCGAAGGATTGAGGGTATTAGATATTGTCGCTCGAAAATATAACTTCGAACTGAAGTTTGATAAATTCGACTGGAACTGCGATAACTATGAAAAACACGGTTGGTGGATGCCCCCTTCTTGGCGAGAGGACATTGGGGGACACGACTGTGTCTTTTTTGGCGCAAACGGTTGGCCCGCCGCGGTGCCGGACCACGTTGCCTTGTGGGACTCTTTAATTAAATATCGTAGGGAATTTGACCAATACGTAAACTTACGCCCAGTAAAACTTCTACCAGGTGTGAAGTCTCCCTTAGCCGATCGCAAACCAGGTGACATCGATTATCTTGTTGTTCGTGAAAACACCGAAGGTGAGTATTCTTCTGTCGGCGGAAGAATGTTCGAAGGCACCGATCGAGAGATCGTCACGCAAACGTCAGTTTTTACACGAAAAGGTGTAGATCGAATAATGCGATATGCATTCGAATTAGCACAAAAACGAGAAAAAAAACATGTAACGTCAGCCACCAAATCAAACGGCATTGCGATCACCATGCCCTACTGGGATGAACGCTTTAAAATTATCTCGGATGAACACCCGAACATCGCGTCAGACCAATATCACATTGATGGCCTCACGATACAGCTTATTTTAAATCCACAGCGATTCGATGTTATCGTTGCTTCCAACCTATTTGGCGACATCATCTCAGACATTGGGCCTGCGACTGCAGGGACCATTGGCATAGCACCATCAGCAAACATCAATCCTGAGCGTAAATTTCCGTCTCTCTTTGAGCCGGTGCACGGTTCAGCACCTGATATCTATGGCAAAAACATCTCAAATCCAATCGCTCAAATATGGTCAGGAGCAATGATGTTAGATCATCTTGGCGAGCACCTCGCCGCTAAAGCGATCACCGATAGCATTGAGGCTTGTTTGGTTTCCGGTCCTGTTACACCTGATCTCGGGGGTTCAGCTGCAACCTCTGATGTCGGAAAAGCGATTGCCAACTCATTTGCGTAAACCTTAAATAATTGAATCCATTTAGAGCGTATCGAATGCCGAATTTCCTAAATATTGAACAAGATGGACCCATCGTAACCTTAACAATGAATGAGCCAGAAACTCGTAATGCCCTAACAGGCAACAACGCGGCTGATGAGTTTGTTAGCATCTGCAAGGAAATTGATTCAAACAAAAAAATTAAAGCCATCATCCTCACTGGAAGTGGAAGCGTATTTTCTGCAGGTGGCAACCTGAAAGATATGAAAAAAATGCTCGATGATGACTTATCGAGCGAAGCCATTCGAGAAAGTTATCGTCAAGGTATTCAGCGCATCCCATTGGCGCTTTATAATCTTGAGGTTCCGACAATTGCCGCAGTCAACGGCCCAGCCATTGGTGCGGGCTGTGATTTAGCATGCATGTGCGACATCCGCATTGCATCGCACAATGCAAGTTTTGCTGAGAGCTTTGTAAAGGTCGGCATCATTCCCGGAGATGGCGGAGCGTGGTTTCTGCCTCGAGTCGTGGGTATGTCGAAAGCAGCGGAGATGAGCTTTACAGGCGATAAGGTTAATGCTGAAGAAGCCCTGAGAATTGGTCTGATTTCGCAGTTAACAACTCCGGAAAAACTTCTTACAGAGGCCAACTCACTAGCTGAGCGCATATCGGCAAATCCTAGTCTAGTCCTCAGAATGACGAAGAAGCTCCTAAGAGAGGGGCAACGTCAAGACTTAGCAAGCTTGCTCGAGCTTTCAGCAAATCTTCAATCTATTGCGCACAAAACTGCCGATCACCATGAGGCCGTAAATGCTTTTCTAGAAAAAAGGAACCCAAAATTTCAGTGAGCCCGCGCTGCGGAGTAATCAGAGAATCAAGCCAAAAAAATTTAATTCTTATTTTTTTAGACACATAGATACTTATCATTGTAGGATAGAATTTCTATTAAAAATTGACCTCGCCGCTTCAAAGTAGCTCGTCTTAAAAAGTGACTTAGCAATCTTTGTGAGTCAGTTATAACAAAAATATAGGAAACTATCGTGTCTGACTTCCGATTAGAACATGCCAATATCCCATCTCAAAATCCTCACGAACAGGCCAAGTGGTACGCAGAAACTTTTGAATTATCAGCAGATAGACATGTAGTCAGAGGCGATGGAGTTTTAATTGCGTTTCAACAAGGTACGCCCATCCACCAACCTGAAGTACTCCACATCGGATTTAGAGTCCGCAATATGGCAAAACTGCATGAGTGGAGAGACCGTTTCGACAAGGCACTCAAAGTTGGCCCTGAATTCACATCGTTTCAAGTGCTCGACCCTGAAGGTAATTGTGTTGAAATCTACGCAGAGAATGAAACCGCTTGATTTAGACTAGTACCAAAATTCTAACGTTTACCCTCCAATAAAGAAAAGGGAAAAGCATGAAGATTGCAGTACTAGGTTGCGGCGCGATGGGCAGTGTTTACGCTGCCCTATTGGCTGACGCGGGTCATGAGGTATGGGCAGTTGATTCTTGGCAAGATCATGTGGCAGCAATCAGAAAAAATGGATTGCGGTTAGAAGGCGCATCTGGGTCCAGAATCGTCAAGCTAAATGCGACAACAGATACAAGTGAGGTTGGAGAGTGTGACCTAGTCATCATCGCAACCAAGGCAATGCATGTAGGCGCAGCCGCACAGTCAGCCGTATCGTTGATGGGTGCCAACACGGCGGCCCTGTCGATTCAAAATGGCTTGGGAGGCCCGGAAGTCGCAGCGAAAATACTCGGCTTTGACAACGTATCGGTCGGTGTCGTTGGCGGCTTCGGCGCGTCTATTATAGAACCAGGCTATGCCCATCACAACGGCTGGGAACTCGTTCGGCTGGGTGAGTTTTCAGGACCAGTAACCGATAGACTCCGAACGATTGCAGCAACGTGGGAATCCGGCGGATTCCGCGTAGAGTGCTTTAATGACATTGACCAACTGATCTGGGAAAAACTAATCTGCAACGTATGTTTCTCGGGAACTTGTGCGATAACAGGCCTCACTATTGGAGAGGTTATGGAGGATACGGATGCATGGATTTGCGCGTCGAATTGTGCACAGGAGGCTTTCAACGTAGCGGTGGCTAAAAACATTAATGTCCGCATTGATGACCCCATCGATTACGTCAAAAATTTCGGCTCAAAAATACCAAACGCTAAGCCGTCGATGCTGCTCGATCACTTAGCTGGTCGCATGTCTGAAATTGACGCCATTAACGGTGCGATCCCAAATGTCGGTCTAGAACTAAGCGTTGACACCCCATTTAACTCAGCGATCAGCGCTTTAATAAGAAATAAAGAAAAACAAATGGGTGTCCGTTAAAAGTCATTCGAGATAATTTAAACAGGAGACGAGGATGGAGCAATTCAAGATGTACATTGATGGTGATTTTGTCGAAGCGGCTTCCGGCGAATGGTTTGACAGCTTTGACCCCTTCACTGGGAAAGTTTGGTCACAGGTGGCGGCAGGTGGGCCAGCAGATGTAGATCGTGCGGTGCAGGCAGCACATCGAGCATTCACCACTGGCCCTTGGTCAGAATTAACTGCGAGTCAACGTGGCATGCTGGTTCATAAGCTCGGCGATCTAATTGCTAGAGACGCCCAAATACTCGCGGAAATGGAAGTGCAAGACAACGGGAAACTGATCGCAGAAATGCTAGGTCAAGTTAATTATGTCCCCCAGTGGTATTACTACTTTGGCGGGCTGGCCGATAAGATTGAAGGCTCAGTGATTCCACTAGATAAAAAAGGTTACTTCAACTTCACACGCCATGAACCTCTCGGTGTTGTTGCTGCGATTACGGCCTGGAATTCACCGCTTTTATTATTAGCATGGAAACTGGCACCAGCGCTAGCGGCAGGATGTACGGTCGTCATCAAGCCCTCAGAGTTTACTTCGGCATCAACGTTGGAGTTTGTCAAACTCATTAAAGAGGCGGGCTTTCCAGACGGCGTTGTCAACGTAGTTACGGGGTATGGTAAAGATGTGGGGGAACCACTTACGTCTCATCCGCTCGTTCGAAAAATTGCGTTCACGGGCTCAGACGCCACTGGGAGAGCAATCAATCAAGTAGCTGCAAAATCATTTAAACGAGTGACACTCGAACTAGGTGGAAAATCACCTAATATTGTTTTCGACGACGCTAACTTAGAGGATGCGGTTAACGGCGCAGTATCGGGTATCTTTGCAGCAACAGGACAAACCTGTATTGCTGGGTCGAGGTTGCTTTTGCAAGAAAGTATTCATGATGAATTCATGGAGAAACTCATTGCGCTTGCAAAAACTGCTCGCATGGGTGATCCCATGAGTGCTGAAACCCAGGTAGGACCTATAACCACAAAACCACAATACGATAAAGTTCTTAGCTACATCGATATAGCTAAAAATGAAGGCGCCAACTTAGTCCTCGGTGGCACACCAGCCACCCGAGCAGAATGCGGTGATGGATGGTTCATCGAGCCGACAGTATTCACAGGTGTCACAAATGATATGAGAATCGCTCAAGAAGAAGTATTCGGGCCAGTGCTTTCCGTGATTAAGTTCAAAGACGAAGAGGAAGCAATCAACATTGCAAACGATATTAGATTCGGTTTGGGCTCAGGAGTGTGGACCAGCGATATTGGTAGAGCTATCAGGATGTCAGAAAAAATTCAAGCTGGAACAGTTTGGGTGAACACGTATCGTGCGGTCAGCTACATGTCTCCATTTGGAGGCTACAAAGATTCTGGTGTAGGTCGGGAAAGTGGTATCGAAGCGATATATCAGTACCTACAAACAAAGAGCGTTTGGATTAATACAGGCGCCAAGACTGGGAACCCATTCGTTCTCAAATAAAAATTTATTTTCTTAAGGGAGCTTTATCATGAAAGGCATCGTTTTCCCCGGCAGCAAGAAACTGGAGATCTTAAATTTTCCAGATCCAACCCCAGGGCCTGGAGAGGTTATTTTAGAAATTAAAGCTTCTGGCATGTGCGGTAGCGACCTGAAGTTCTATAGAGCAGATGGTGGGGCTTCCTCACTGGGTCTGGGCGATCTTGAAGGCCCCATTATCGCTGGTCACGAACCATGCGGTATTGTCGCAGCTGTTGGAGAAGGAGTACCAGAAAATATCGCCAAAGAAGGTATGAGAGTTATGCAGCACCACTACCGAGGTTGTGGTTCATGTGATCATTGCTCAACGGGATGGGAACAACTGTGCGTTGATGGAGTAAAGGAGGTATTCGGGGCAACCGGGCATGGGGCACACGCTAAATATATGAAATGTCCCGCAAGGACACTGGTAGCGCTCCCTGACGAACTCTCATTTAAATCAGGAGCTGCGATCTCCTGCGGCACGGGAACAGCGTGGGGAGCACTGCAAAGATTAGAGCTGATGGGCGATCAGACAATCGCAGTTTTTGGCCAAGGTCCCGTGGGATTATCTGCCACCCTCCTCGCCTCACAAATGGGCTCGCGCGTAATCGCCCTTGATACGAGTGAGGAGCGGCTCCAACGAGCAAAGGAGTTTGGGGCTGACGTACTGATTAACCCTGCCAGAACAGAAAATGTAGTTCAAGCGATCCGAGACGCAACACACGGTCGTGGTGCACACTCCTCTCTGGACTGTTCATCTGCTCCCGCCGCACGGACGCAAGCGGTACAGTGCGTACGCACGTGGGGTAAAGCTTGCTTTGTCGGTGAAGGAGATATCGTGACACTGAATGTGAGCAACGACATGCTAAGACGTCAAGTCACGATCATTGGCTCCTGGACATTCTCAAAAGTTGGTCAAGCGAAATGTGCTGAGTACGTAGCTGATAAAGAAATTTCTTTAGATGCCCTCTTCACGCACGAGTGGAAGTTAGATCAAGCCAAGGAGGCCTACGAGCTATTTGATCTACAAAACACTGGAAAAGGTGTCATTGATCCTTCTTAAATTCAAAGGTACCTCACATTGTGTTCAAAGGATTTCATTTAAAAACGATCAAAGTTAACGATGTTTCGATACGACTAAGAATAGGAGGGAGCGGCCCACCCCTCCTCCTCTTGCATGGCAATCCACAAACGCATGTCATGTGGCACTTAGTCGCTCCCGAACTCATTAAACGTTTTACCGTTATCGCCACCGATTTAACCGGATATGGCGAAAGCTCTAAACCTGCATCGTCTGCAGACCATGGGGCATACAGTAAAAGATCCATGGCTAGTGATCAGGTTGCGATAATGCGAGCACTTGGCTTTAAGCAATTCAGCGTTGCTGGGCATGACCGTGGTGGTCGAGTCGCCTACCGAATGGCCCTAGATTATCCAGACAGCATTACAAAATTGGCTGTTCTCGACATCATTCCCACACTGGATTCGTTCCAACGCACAAATTCAGAGTTTGGCTTAGGGTATTACCACTGGTTTTTCTTAGCTCAACCCAGCCCACTACCTGAAACCCTGATCAACCAAAATCCTGACTGGTTTTGGCGCTGGCATACCAGTCGTTCAAAAAGAAAATTTTTTGCGGCAACCGCGGTTGATGATTATCTTAAGTGCTTTAAAGATCCTGAAACTGTTCGCGCCATTTGTGAAGACTACCGAGCTGGAGTATCCATTGATTGTGAACATGATCTCGTCGATCAAAACAGCGGCAATAAAATAAGTTGTCCCGTGTTAGTTCTTTGGGGGAAGCAAGGAAAACTAGAACAGTGGTATGACACTCTCGATATTTGGCGATCATGGGCGACGACGGTTCAAGGCTTTGAGATCGATTGTGGACATTACCTTGCTGAAGAAGAACCCGAACAAACAGCAAAGGCATTAAATGATTTTTTCTAACAGCGACAAACCATTACAAAAAAATGATGAAAATCAAACACCACTATTTTAAGACGAGAGACGTTCGCCTGCACTATGTCAAAGCAGGATCGGGCTTCCCCTTAGTATTACTTCATGGCTGGCCTCAAAGTTGGTACAGTTGGCACAAACTGATACCTACATTGTCACAAAAATATTCAATTATCGCCCCAGATCTTAGAGGTCTCGGTGACTCCTCTCGACCATTAACGGGATATGACAAAGCAAATATCGCTGAGGATATTCGACGACTGGTACATGAACACCTCAACATCAATGAATACTTTTTAATGGCTCACGATTGGGGAGGACCCGTTGCATTTGTGCTTGCTTCAGAAAACCCGAAACACGTTAAAAAATTAGTCATGCTGGATACAGCTGTTCCAGGAGATGGCAGCGGGACTTTTTCCCAAAATGGAAAACGCTGGCATCATGCATTTCATCAAACAGCCGACCTACCTGAATTGTTAGTAGCTGGTAGAGAAGAGATTTATTTTGGGTGGTTCTATAAAAACTATGCGTATCAATCAAACGCAATCTCTCATGACGATCAACTCGAATACTTAAGAACCTACAAAAAACCTGGCACGCTCCGCTCTGGCTTTGCTTATTACCTGTCTCTTATACACATCTCCGAGCCCACGAGACAGGCAGAAATC
>CAJXOL010000035.1 GCA_913057675.1 uncultured Pseudomonadota bacterium
GCATATCGTCGGCAGCGTCAGATGTGTATAAGAGACAGTAACTGCAGTGTCGTTTTGTTTCGATTAAGGACCAATAGCTCCTTTACAGACCGTTCAAGCTGATCCACTTGGCGTCCGGCTAATTTTACTCTTTGCTCCATCGCATTCAAATAATCAACCGGCGCACTTGTTGTCGCCATCACATCCGCATCCGTATTACCTCCGCCTTGCAAACTAACCTGAGCTAGTGCGTCGGCCGTATTCACGTGCCTCATAGAATGACTATTGACAAGTACCACATTCAGGTCCGCTGAGGCCAAGCGTGGCTGAAGCCCGTTTTGCGCAACCTGAATAGTCAGTAACATCAAGTGCATTGCCACAGAGCCGACTAACGCAACAGCCATTGGCTTAGCAGACTTAAACATCAATTTTTTCGCTGCTCGTCGATCAAATCGCATGCTTGATATTGTCGCTATTTATCGGAACTCGGTGCTTAAAAACAAAGATTACGTGGTTGGTTCATCGGTTACAAGTTGGAGAGTCTCAATCCACTCTGCACTAGCGAAATTATCAAATACATTAATTTCTAGCACTCTTATTAAAACCCTCTGGCCAATAGTATTCTGAGGTAACTTATCGGCTTTACACACCAATGGAATGGAATCCAATCGTACTAAATTATCCCGTAATACTTCCGCCTCAAATTCGCGCTGATCCGATTGTAGTAACCACTTCACACACCAAAAACGCTCCATGGCCCTTTGGAATTCAGCATATTGCGCGTATTTTGTCTCAAAATCATAAAGAATACTGTGCAACTCTTCGCTGTTGGAACGGTACGTCGGCTCCTGAGATTGAACATGAGCAATTAATTGTCGTTGATTGACTAAGTCAACATAACGCCTCAAAGGACTGCTAACCCAAGCGTAGGCCTCCACGCCCATCATCTCGTGAGGAAGAGGAAGAACCGACAAACCGGTTTTGGACTTTGTTTTCACACGAAACAAACCAGAGATATCAGCGTTTTTAAGCTCAGAACCCCAATGACTATTAGCAAATATCATCAATTCCGAAACCATTACATCAACCGGGGAGCCGCGTTTGCGCGGCTTGATGCTAACGGCTCCATCCGCCACCTCAAAAGTGTATTCTTTTCGATGCATATGGCTATTTTTTTCGCCTCTAGCTTCACGCAAACGACTAGCGAGTTGGTAGAGCACGTGCAATTCCCCACCCCTTAAGCAATCCACCGATTGATTGAGGCCTAGATCCGGATCAAAATGATCATCTATAACGCTTAAGTCTAAATTATCTGTAACGCTAAGCGCTTCAATTACCGTCTCAATGCGACCAACGGCAAACTCTGGGTCTATATCCGCGTAAAGTGACACGACAGGCACTGTTCGACCTTGAGACAAACTAAATTGTTCGATAATCGAAGGGGGCGACATGGTGATCTTCCCCGCAGGGTGATAGACAGTTGACATTCTCGATCGCAACTCTTTATCTAAAGCAGAATCGGTTTCGATACACAGACCCGGAGCCGCAATATGCACCCCGAGTCTCCACCCTATATTTTCGTCACCCGTCAAAGAGAACGCATCATCAATTTCTGTAGTGGCTGCATCATCAATACTAAATGCGCTCACTTGTGAGGTCGCCAAACTATCTATGGCAGGAACACACTTATCATTTCTGTGTTCGGAATTGTTATTAAAATTATCGTATAGAAATTGACCGAGGTGAAAAGCTTCAGCCACAGGCATGATTGATAATTTTGTAAAAAGTGCGCGTTTTCCAATTTTTAATCGCACACAGGCCTGCTCAATCGCTTTTTCCTCAAGCTGATTTTTGTCTGGTCCATAGAGCAATCGGGGCAAGATACCAGCGAACTCTAACGGCATAACATCTGTGCATAATTGTTCAATATGCCGCGCGAGTAGCAGGTCACGCTGCCTCTTAACCTCTAAAGAGGTTTTGGCAGCCTTCAAGGCCTCAGCAGTGGCAGGCTTAAAATTTCCCTGTCCCTTTTTATAAAAATGCGTCGGGTTGTCAAACAAAATTATTAGAACACTAGCCTCTTGTTCTTGCGTAACCGATTGTCCAAAAAATGCTTTTGCGACTATTGAATATATACCCTCAGATCCATCAAACGCCTCCCATAAAAGATCAGGATCAATAGTCTTTGCGATTTCTTGTGCGTGATTAAAAAAATCATCTGGGCTTGTGCCATCAAAAAAGATGAACACATGATTCGTCTTGACCTTGATTTGTTTACCAAACTGACTCTGCACCTGAAGCGAAGTACCTGTCTCTTTCAAGACACGTCCAACCTTCAAAGATCCAGACTCCAAATAAAATACGTTCACCTGGGACTTACCTTTATGTTTTATTCAGAAAAAATTATAACTTCGGGCGATCAAAAAGAAGACTCACCGTTAACATACGATAAAACATTATCTGCGTAGTCTTCAAAGTTAGTAAATCCGTGATCACTGCCCCCAACAATCAATCGCCTACACCCATCGAAATGGCGAGCCGCGGTCTTCCAGTCCAAAAGCTCATCTCCTGTGGTGTGCACTAGGAATAACTTGTCGACTCTTTTGATTTCTTTAACGTAGAGCTGCTCGAGCTGATACAAATGCTCATGCGTAAATTCGTACTCTTCACCCGTATATAGATTTTTTTGCCGCCCAACATAGTGCAATAACCCAGTATGGGGCGTAATCGCAGGATTGATCAGAACCGATCGACACCCAAACCGCTGAGATAGATATGCAGCATAGAAACCACCTAACGAACTCCCTACTAACGTTACATCCTTAATCGGGTAAGCCCCAATTCTATCAATTAAACACGTCACCGCTTTCTCAGGCCAATGAGACAGGTCAGGACACCAAAATTCGATGTTCGAGTGTCGTTCTTCAATCAATCGCCCCAAGACCTTAGCTTTAAACGACGATGATGAACTATTGAAGCCATGAATATAGATAACGAGCTTCATTTAAATGACTTCGAGCGTAAGAGACTTAAAACCTTTTCATGGATATTTTGAAATCCACCATTACTCATTATCAAGATGCAATCTCCTGGGGCCGCATTTTTTACAATTGATCGGGCCATCACATTGACGTCATCAGATAGGAACACTGCGTCTCCATTTGACACGAATAATTCCTCGGCATTCCAATCTAAATCTCCCGTATAACAATATATGATATCGGCTATTGCAAGGCTATCAGACAGGTGCGCATTATGATGCCCCAGTCTCATACTGTTTGACCTAGGCTCAAGTACTGCTAGCACTCTTGCGCTTGGATAACGTTGCTTCACGCTTTCTAACGTTGCTTTAATCGCTGTAGGGTGGTGAGCAAAATCATCATAGACCTTAATCTTATTCACTTCACCACGAAGTTCCATACGACGCTTAACTCCCCCAAAGTCCTCAAGAGCTCTCAATCCAATCTCAATAGGAACGCCGCTGTGTCGCGCAGCTAAGAGCGCGGCTAATGCATTTTCTAAATTATGCGGGCCAAAAAACCCAGGGTCGTAAGAGCCCTTAATGACACCGTTGTACAAAATTTCAATGTGACCGCCATTGTTCAATTTACGATACGTCCAGGATTCCGCAGCTCCAAATGGAATCACTTCCGACCAACAGCCGCGCTCAATCACGCGACTTAGCGCTGGGCTGTCTCGATTGACAATCAACACTCCTTTGCTCGGCACGGTTCTCACAAAATGATGAAACTGCCTCTCAATCGCGTCTAAATTGGGGAAAATATCGGCATGATCATACTCAAGATTGTTAAGTACCGCGGTCCGAGGATGATAATGCAGAAATTTCGAGCGCTTATCAAAAAATGCTGTGTCGTACTCATCTGCCTCAATAACGAAAAAGTCTGATGACGTCAGACGAGACGACACACCAAAATCAATAGGTACACCACCCACTAAAAATCCTGGGTTCAGCCCCGCATAATCAAGAATCTTGGCTAACATCGAAGTGGTGGTGGTTTTGCCATGAGTGCCGGCCACCGCAAGCACCCATTTGGACGATAAAACCGACTCATGTAGCCACTGAGGGCCAGATACATAGGGCAGATTACGATTAAGAATTTCTTCCATCAGCGCATTACCCCGAGACACCACATTGCCAACAACATAGAGATCTGGATTTAGGTCAAGTTGCTCAGCGCCCCAGCCCTCGATTAGATCAATACCCATCGCTTGGAGCTGAAGACTCATCGGGGGATATACGCCTTCATCACACCCCGTTACTTTATATCCAGCTTGGGTAGCGATCGCCGCAATTCCTCCCATAAAACTGCCACAAACTCCTAAGATATGAATATGCATCGATTTCTTTTTTGTCATAACAAGTGTCGCCTGTCTCTGCGACTAAAACCAACCAAAGGCTCATTAATGCCCCTTGAAAAAGCCATTACCTTAAACATATCTCCCATGATGCCCGGGGACAGTAATTTTTGCACAGCCGAGACTGCGGGAAGATACTCCTCAAGCCTATCGGGATCAATTGCTTGCAAAAGATCAGTTATGCCACAGTTAACAAGAAAATCAGCTTGCGTTACGTATCCGCAAACATCAAGACTCGCATCCACCGCGGCATTTGCAACTCTTGTAAAGTCAACATGCGCTGTAATATCTTTAAGCCCTGGACGATCAAGCGGATTTGAGTCTACGCGATGTTGATAATGGCAACTCAGCGTGCCATCTCGGCGATCGGGATGATAATACACTTGGTGCTCGTAACCATAATCTATGGCGATCACTGCACCAATGTCGAGGCTTTCTGACAAATTATCGACTAATCCATTAGCCGCCAAACAAACCTCTGTGACATAAGGCCCGTCTATCTTTAAATGATTAACTACCGAGCACAAACGCTCGTCTGTAATAACGCTGTCTTTCCACACTAGAGATTCGTTTTGAAAAGCCACTCCGCGCTCTTTCCACCCCTCATCAGTACACGACAAAAGATGCACTGGAAGTGCGTCAAACACCTCATTAGCTAAGATAATTCCCTTAAAGTTTGTGGGTAGCTCGCTTACCCAACGCACCTTGTCCCCAATGCCCGGAACAAACTGAGCAACACGCTCTTTTTGCCTCTGGGTTAATGTGGGGCTGGGTTCAAAAAACAAATACTCATCTACAGAACACTCCAACCTATCCAACTCGGCCAGAATGTCGCAACCTAAAATGCCGCTACCTCCTCCAAGCTCCAAAATACTTCCACCACTAATTTGCAAGACTTGAGCGACCTGCTTTGCAATAGTCCGACCAAAAAGACCACTAATTTCTGGCGCAGTGATAAAATCGCCGTGGGAGCCAAATTTATGCGCATTGCCTGTGTAATAACCATTTTTTGAATCGTATAGTGCATGGTGCATGAAAGAGGCAAAATCTAGCCAGTTTTTGTTTTCGCCTAAAAGCGTTTTAAAAATCGCTAGTGTTAAAGCTTGATCTGATGTGTCGGCTGTCATTTGTCCATTATTACTGAGATTTGACTGGAAGTATGCTGAAGAAGACCAACAAAATAACGCGATAATTAAAGAACATATCCCTTCAGATCCAAATGAGTAAAATTTAGAGCACAAGTTTAATAAAACATGACAAAACCACAAAGTCGAACCGTTTTAATTACCGGTGGCGCCACGCGTATAGGTAAACATATTGCCCTAGGGCTGGCGGAGGACGGTTGGAATGTAGCCATCCACTTTAACAAATCACAAGCTGATGCCTTTGAAGTTGAAAAAAAAATCAATGATCTCGGCGTGAAATGTATGACTATTAAGGCAGATTTAGCTCGTGACGACGCAGTCAAAGGTCTTATATCTAAAGTACGACAAGAAATAGGAAGCGTGCATTGCCTAATTAATAATGCCTCTATGTTCAGCTTTGATTCACCTAAAGAATTTAACCGCTCAAACCTTGAGGAACATATGGCTGTGAACTTATACGCTCCCATGTTCTTAACATCCGAATTCGCAAAACAAGTTCCTGAAAATGCTTCTGGATGCGTTATTAATCTTCTAGACCAAAAAATACATAACCTCAATGCTGATTTTTTCACCTACACACTGAGTAAAATCGCTCTAGAGGCTGCGACAAAACTTTTTGCCTCCTCCCTCGGGTCAAATATCCGCGTCTGCGGTGTATCCCCTGGAATCACACTACCCAGCGGTGAGCAAACGACCTCAGAATTCCAGAAAGCGCATAAACGAGCACCTCTTGGAAAAAGTTCTCTACCTATCGACATCGTTGGCGCGGTGAAATACCTTATAAATGCTCATGCCATTACAGGCACAACCATAATCGTTGATGGGGGCCAACATCTGTGGCCAACAAAACGAGACGTGCAATTTGAAATCGACCAATAACGGAAATTTTCCCAAAATACTAATATGAACTCTGACCCAAAGCCGCATCGTAAAATTTTTCTTAAGGACATGGCTGTGTCTTTATCAATTGGGATACATGATTTTGAAAAACTCAAAAGACAAAATGTACTCATAAACATCGAATTAGATCTTGATCCAAACTTACGCATTCTGGAAGACACGATTGCGGAAACAGTTGATTATGACTTCTTAAGAACTTCAGTCGTTAATCTTTCAAACAGTGCCCATTTTCACTTACAAGAGACATTTTGCGAAAAGATTCTCGCGCTCTGCCTTGATCACGAGGGAGTCTTAGCGGCGAGAATATCCAGTGAAAAAACTGACGTCTATCCAGACTGCACATCCGTTGGCTTTGAAATATTTCAAGCGAAAGCCTAAGCATGCCATCAACCACGCAAAAATTGATTTACGACAACAATAAACTCGCCAAGCGACTTCGCCGACAAGCAGGCGAAGCAATTGCTGACTACGAGATGATAGTTGAAGGCGACAAAGTTATGGTTTGCCTATCAGGAGGCAAGGATAGCTATACGATGTTAGACCTGCTGCTATCTCTACGAAGGCATGCCCCAATCCACTTTGATATCATCGCCGTCAACCTCGACCAGAAACATCCCGGTTTTCCTAAGGAAACTCTTCCTAACTATCTCAAGTCTCTAGATATCGCTTACCACATCGTAGAACAAGACACTTACAGCATAGTAAAAAGGGTTATTCCTGAAGGGAAGACCATGTGTGGTTTGTGCTCTCGTATGCGTCGAGGAATCCTCTATCGCACGGCTAAGGATTTAGGCGCGACGAAAATTGCTCTAGGCCATCACCGCGAAGACATATTGGAAACATTCTTTTTAAATATGTTTCACGGGGGCCGATTAAAGGCTATGCCGCCTAAACTGATGTCAGACAATGGCGAGCATATCGTTATCAGGCCACTTGCTTATTGCAAAGAAAAAGATATCTCTGCTTATGCTGAAATCAAAAAGTTTCCTATCATTCCTTGCGACCTGTGTGGCTCGCAAGATAATCTTCAGCGACAGGTTACAAAAAGAATGCTCCAAGATTGGGAGAAGAAGCATCCAGGACGCCTGGATACCATGTTCAGCGCACTCAAAAAAATCTCACCATCTCACTTGCTCGACTCAAATCTCTATGATTTTAAGACTCTTTCTAAAGACATTCCAGAGGACGGAGAAGGTGACACGGCCTTTGATCCCGACCCTCTGCTGAACCAACCCACCGTATCTCAGGTCATAGAACTTAAGCGTTAGAAGTTTACTGATCACCATACGACGCAATGAATTTCGATATAATGAGCCCTTTTTTATTCCCAACAAGCACAATGCAGCGCTTTCATCTGAGGAAATTCTTAAATGAGTAACCAATCATATTCGGACATCAGTTCTTTTTATCCTCCACAAAGAACGCTAATGGGCCCAGGTCCATCTGAAATACACCCTCGAGTCTTCTCCGCAATGGGACGACCTACGATTGGTTATCTTGATCCAGTATTTGTGCAGATGATGGAAGAGCTGAAAGAATTACTACGGTACGCGTATCAAACTAAGAACGCCCTCACCTTTCCTGTGTCCGGCCCAGGCTCTGTTGGAATGGAAATGTGTTTCGTCAACATGGTCAGTCCTGGCGATAAAGTCATCGTTTGCCGGAATGGAGTATTTGGCGGTCGTATGATCGAGAATGTTGAGCGGTGCGGTGGTACCGCGGTTGTGGTTGAGGATCCCATGGGAAAACCGGTAGATCCCAATAAAGTTCGTGAAGCATTCGTCAAAAACCCCGATGCTAAGATTTTAGCGTTCGTCCACGCGGAAACATCGACTGGTGTTCGGTCTGATGCAAAAATGCTCGCAGCTATCGCTCGCGAATACAACGCATTGACCATTGTAGATACTGTAACCTCACTCGCTGGCGTTCCAGTGCTTGTTGATGAATGGGGTCTCGACGCAGTTTATTCCGGCAGCCAGAAATGTCTTTCTTGTACGCCTGGACTCTCACCAGTCACCTTCAGTGATCGTGTTGTAGAGCTAGTTAAAAACAGAAAACATAAGGTTCAAAGCTGGTTCATGGATATCAACTTACTGCTTGGTTATTGGGGTGAAAGCAATCGAACCTACCACCATACGGCTCCGACTAACTCGCTTTATTCTCTGCATGAAGCACTCGTTATGCTCAGAGACGAAGGACTAGAGGCTTCTTGGGCCCGACATCACCGCAATCACCTTGCTCTTAAGGCGGGTCTAGAAACTCTTGGGCTTAATTACTTAGTTGATGAGGAATATCGACTCCCACAAATGAATGCGGTTTATGTCATGCCAGGAGTCGATGAAAAAGAAGTGCGACGTCGGTTGCTCGAAGAAATGAATATCGAAATAGGCGCAGGTCTTGGGCCATTAGCTGGCAAAATTTGGCGGTTCGGAATCATGGGCTACAGCTGTAAAATGGAGAATGTCATGCTTTGCTTATGTGCTCTTGAGAGCGTTTTCGACAACATGGGTGCAAAAATTGATGTGGGCGCCGCTGAAGCAGCTGCCTACCATGCTTACGCAGCGCGACCACAGGGTAGCAAATCCATCAAACATGCGGCTTAGTTTGGAGAAAGCTCTAACTCCTCAAGAGCTCCTGCTGAAAGTGGGAGCTCACTTTCCATTTTGAGCAATATCCTTAAGTGCGAGCTGGGGTTACAAAGGCTATTTTAAGATGCTCTTGATGGCCTCAAGGAAGAACGGTCCTGCACTTCAATAGTGTGTATAAAAATTTAATTTATGACGTACAAAAAATCGCCACCGAACCTTCGGTGGCGATCCTGAACTACTTAACAATTAACAATCAATATCGATACATCTCAGGCTTATATGGCCCCGACTTGTCCACACCAATATAATTTGCCTGCTCATCAGTCAACTCAGTAAGCTGAACATTCAAAGTCACCAACTGCAATCGCGCAACCTTTTCATCAAGATGCTTAGGCAACACATGAACACCCAACGGATACTTATCGGTATCGTTAAATAGCTCAATTTGTGCAATGACCTGATTAGCAAACGAAGTACTCATGACAAAGCTAGGATGACCAGTGGCACAACCTAAATTAACCAATCGGCCTTGAGCCAAAAGAATAATCTTCTTTCCGTCTGGGAAAACAATGTGGTCTACCTGAGGCTTAATATTCTCCCAAGTGTATTTCTCTATGGAAGCAACATCAATTTCATTGTCGAAATGACCAATATTGCACACAATAGCTTCATTTTTCATAGCTGCCATGTGGTCGTGATGGATCACATTGTAATTTCCAGTCGCGGTAACAAAAATATCAGCCTTATCAGCTGCGTATTCCATAGTCACGACGCGAAATCCCTCCATAGCGGCCTGAAGCGCACATATTGGATCGACTTCTGTTACCCAAACTTGGGCTGACAAAGCGCGTAATGCTTGGGCACAGCCCTTTCCAACATCGCCAAAACCAGCTACTACAGCAACTTTTCCGGCAATCATGACGTCGGTGGCACGCTTAATGCCATCTACCAGAGATTCACGACATCCGTAAAGATTATCGAACTTCGATTTCGTCACAGAATCGTTCACGTTAATCGCGGGAAAAGCCAGACTCTCGTCGATGGCCATTTCATAAAGACGCTTGACACCGGTGGTCGTTTCTTCAGTTACACCCTTAACCTCTGAAAGCCTTGTTGAATACCAGTTTGGGGAAGTAACCAACGTCTTCTTTATTGCGGCATAAAGTACCCGCTCTTCCTCGCTCGTTGGGTTATTTAAAACTGAAAGGTCACTTTCAGCCTTAGTCCCGAGATGAAGGAGCAGCGTCGCATCGCCACCATCGTCAAGAATCATGTTTGCCTGATTTTTAGGCCAATCAAAAATCTTGTGAGTGTATTCCCAATATTGCTCGAGAGTCTCACCCTTAAATGCGAAGACTGGAACACCCGATTCGGCAATCGCCGCACACGCATGATCCTGTGAGGAATAAATATTACAAGACGCCCAACGGACCTCTGCCCCCAACGCAGTCAAAGTTTCTATCAGAACGGCTGTTTGAATGGTCATGTGAAGCGACCCGGCAATTCGAGCGCCCTTGAGCGGCTTACTGGAGGAGTACTCCTCGCGAATGGCCATTAAACCCGGCATTTCAATTTCGGCTATCTCAATTTCTTTTCTGCCCCAAGGAGCTAGCGATAGATCCGCTACCAAATAATCCTCGGTAGATGTGTTTTGTTGCAATACTGCTGACATTTACTGCCCTCCTTAAACGACGCGCATTCGGCTTGGGGCAATAAAAAACGCCCACAAACCAATACTGTACTGGTTTATGAGCGTCGTTTCCTGTGCTGAGCCTAGCCCTCCGATAAAATGGAAGGGTCGCAACGCTCCTCAGCAATTACAAATATTATACTCTGACTACAAAGCACCCTTCAAAGTTTCAACTTTATCGAGACCTTCCCAAGAAAACTCCGGCTCATCTCGCCCAAAATGGCCATACGCGGCTGTTTTTTCATAGATTGGACGCAACAAATTAAGCATTTTAACAATGCCCTTTGGCCGCAAATCAAAGTTTGCTGCAACCAACTTCGCAATTTTTTCATCATCTATGCGCCCCGTCCCAAAGGTGGTTACCGAAACACTAGTCGGCTCGGCAACCCCGATCGCATAAGAAATTTGTACTTCGCATTTAGAAGCCAATCCTGCAGCAACAATATTCTTCGCTACATAACGTGCCGCGTAAGCTGCAGAACGATCCACTTTCGATGGGTCTTTCCCTGAAAATGCTCCTCCACCGTGATGCGCAGCACCGCCGTACGTATCCACAATAATCTTTCGGCCCGTTAAGCCGCAGTCACCTTGTGGGCCACCAACGACAAATCGTCCAGTTGGATTCACTAGATAATTGATTTCCCCTTTGATCAACTCATTCGGTATGACGGGCTTGATGATCTCCTCAATCACAGCCTCCCTAATTTGGTCTAACTCCATCTCAGGTGCATGTTGCGTCGATAAAACAACAGTATCGATAGCCTGAGGTTTGCCATCAACATATCGCAAGGTTACCTGAGATTTCGCATCTGGCCTTAACCAAGGCAAACGGCCATCACGACGCAGCTCAGACTGGCGCTCAACCAGACGGTGGGATAGGTGGATCGCTAGCGGCATATAGACGTCTGTTTCATCACAGGCGTAGCCAAACATCAAGCCCTGGTCACCCGCGCCTTGATTCAATGGGTCATCATGCGCAGCATCAACCCCCTGCTTGATATCTGGACTCTGCTTATCATAGGCGACAAGAACAGAACATCCTCTATAGTCAATACCAAAATCCGTATTGTCATAACCGATACGTTTTAACGTATTCCTGGCAACTTGCTGAAAATCAACATTGGCGGTAGTGGTAATTTCACCAGCCATAACCACCAACCCAGTGTTGACTAACGTTTCTGCCGCAACCCTAGCAACGGGATCTTGCGCTAAAATAGCGTCTAAGACTGCGTCCGAAATTTGGTCCGACACTTTATCAGGGTGGCCCTCAGATACAGACTCAGATGTAAACAAGTATTCACGCATAGTTCTACCTCAAAGGTTCACGAAGAAATGGATGCGAAGAATACCAAACATGTCCTAAAACTCCAAATGATACAGTCATGCTAATCATGATTTTTAGAATCTTAGGGAAATTACCCCTACCTTTTCTTCATCGCCTTGGCTCGATTTTGGGTCGTCTCATATTCATTACCTCGCCAATTTATGCGCAACGCATAAAAGAGAATATTTCGAAAAGTGGCCTTATCAGCAATCAAGAAGGTCTAAAAAAAATCATTAGAAACAATGTTTTAGAGAGCGGAAAGGCGATCGCTGAATTGCCGCGAATTTGGTTTCCTCCTAACCAAAATTCTGCCGACCTCATGAAGCATGTATACGGCTGGGACCTCGTTGAGACTGGCTTGAAACGCGGCAAAGGATTAATTCTCCTCACACCGCACATTGGATGCTTTGAGATCATTCCTCACTACTTAGCCACGCGATTTGCCTTCACAGCACTCTACCGGCCTTCAAAGTTAAGCTTTTTGGAGCCCTTGATGAAGCACGGAAGGCAAAGGGAGCGGATTCAATTAGCAAGTACAGACGTTTCAGGTGTCAGGGTCCTACTTAAGGCCCTCAGGAGAGGAGAGGCCATTGGCGTCCTTCCGGATCAAGTTCCAAGCTCCGGCGAAGGGGAGTGGGCTGAATTCTTTCATCGACCGGCGTATACTATGACCATATGGTCTCGTTTAGCTGAAAAAAGTGGTGCTACCGTCTTATTAATGGCCACTAAAAGACTTTCTAAGGGTGCCGGCTTTGAGCTCTTCTTCAGAGCAATGCCTGCGCGATTGGAAAGAGAAACGCAATCGAGACAACTGAACCGAGGCCTAGAACTTTTGATAAAAGAAAATCCCAGCCAATTTCTTTGGTCATATAACCGCTACAAAGGTCCACCCAAAGAAAGCCGACAAAAGGCCGCATCTACGCAGTGAGTAAACTCAATTCCACACCTTTTGATCACTTCAGTTAATGACTAGAGTTGCATTGGCCATACTCTGGGTGCTCCATTTTTTGCCTCGACATATTTTGAGTGTATTTGGACGGCTCATAGGAGTTTTGTTTTTCTTGCTTGCAAGTGAACGCAGGCATGTCGTTAAAACAAATCTTAAAGTTTGTTTTCCACACCTATCCCCAAAACAAAGACGAACATTGACACTAAGTCATTTTTTAGCATTAGGTCGTGCAATATCGGATTGCTCGATTGCTTGGTGGTCAAGCAGCTCTGCAATCAAAAAGCTGGCAAAAATTCGCGGTAAAGAAATACTCGATCAAGCCCTTACAGAGGGCCCCGTCATAGTTCTTGCTCCTCACTTCATTGGACTTGAAATCCTCGGCATTCGACTATCGATTGAGGAGAATGCACAATCGATGTACAGCAACCAAAAAGACCCCGTCCTAAACAAATTTTTAATTTCCCGGCGCACTCGATTTAGAGATATCAGACTAATCTCCAGACAGGATGGAATCAAAGGTGTCATTCGCGCGCTCAAAGCAAGACTACCTCTGTTTTTTCTCCCGGATATGGACTTCGGCCCTAGAGATGCGGTGTTTGTTCCTTTTTTCGGCGTTACCGCCGCCACTATAGATGCCGTGCCGAGGTTGGCCATGCTGACAAATGCAAAAATTGTTCCCGTCACCATACGTCAATTTGGGCCAAACCAACCCTATGAAATCGAATTTTTTCCTACCTGGAACAATTACCCGTCTGGAGACTTAATAGCCGACACCAGAACCATGAATGAGTTTATCGAAAGGCAAGTCCAAAAAATGCCGGAGCAATATTATTGGGTGCACAAACGATTTAAGACGCGACCTTCTGATGAAGCAACACTATACGATTAAATCGTCACAAAACATCAATTGATCAAGGCTGGACTCATGACTATGCTAAAGGCTTCACCCGTAATTTCACCAGTGCAAGAACGTGATCAATATAAGATCTGTCAGCTTGCGCGAGAAACTTGGCACTTACACTATCCAGGCATTATTACAGTTAAACAAATTGACTATATGCTAGAGCAACGATACGCACCAAGAGAAATAAAGCGACTTATCGCGTCGCCAAATTGCAACTGGCTTAAAGTTGAGCTTGAACATACCATCAGGGGCTTTGGTCATTTTGACGAGAACTCCGCTGCCCGCTCTATTAAAATTGATAAGCTGTACGTTCATCCTAGGGCCCAAGGGCTGGGATGTGGAGCTGCATTAGTCAGGCACGCTGAGACGCACTATGGAAGGTTGGGCTTCAAAAAGATATCTCTGCAGGTCAATAAAGGTAACCTAGCAGCGATAGCGTTTTACGTTAAAGCCGGATATCAGAAAGAACAATCTATTATTTTTAATATTGGTCAAGGTTTCGTAATGGATGACTTTATAATGTCGAAAGCACTTTATTAGGTTAAATAATGAAGCTTAAATTCACCAAAATGCAGGGTACAGGGAATGATTTTGTCGTGGTCGATGCGACAAAGCGTGCGTTTGATTTATCTAGCCAGCAAATCAATCAACTCGCGGATCGTCGATTTGGTATTGGATTCGACCAGCTACTCGTAGTTAGTACCAGCACTCACCAAGGAGTCGACTTTTCCTACCGGATTTTCAACGCTGATGGCACCGAAGTAAGTCAATGTGGGAATGGTGCTCGATGTTTCGTCACGTTTGTTCATGAGAAAAAACTGACCGAAAAGCTTGAAATAATTGTTAAAACTCACGCTGGAATTATTAAGCCTAAACTCAACTCAGATGGATCAGTATCTGTCGATATGGCGGAGCCCTCATTTAAACCTGATCATATTCCGTTATTAGTGGATAAAGAAGAGAATAGCTACCCGATAACGATAGGTGGAAATTTCCTCGAATTTGGCGCCGTCTCAATGGGCAATCCTCACGCGGTTTTAATAGTAGAAAATATAGATGTCGCGCCCGTTAAAACGACTGGTCCGCTTCTCGAAAACGATGCGCTGTTCCCAGAACGTGTTAATGTCAATTTCATGCAGATTTGTTCAAGACAAAATGTAAAACTGAGAGTATGGGAACGGGGAGCGGGCGAAACACTATCGTGCGGAAGCGGGGCCTGCGCTTCCGTCGTCCACGGCATCAAAATTGGATTGCTGGATAGCCCATGCATAGTCTCTACCCAAGGTGGGGATCTAACCATATCTTGGGCGGGCAATGGAAACGCGGTAATCTTAAGTGGTCCAGCTCAATCTATATTTGATGGTGAAATCGATATTGAGACTAACGAATAATGACGGAAAATGAAATTGCAGAATACTTAAAAGCTCACCCAGAATTTATAGCGAAGTATCTCGACCCAGTGAGCGCACCCACCAGTAACAAACAAAATTCCACTACCGATCACAAGGTCATTGCTTTGGCAGATCGACAAATTCCACAATTACAGCAAAAAATTCGCACACTAGAAAGCCAGATTGACGTGTTTTTGGAGAATGGCCGGCGTAACGAGGAAATCTGGGACTCTATACTGAGCTCGATGGTAGCCTTATTCGAAATAATGCCTAGAGATCTATCCCCGGAAGCAATATCGACTGTATTACGTAAGCATCTAAACATTGAGGAATGTCGTGTTTTTATATTTTCAGCCAATCAAGAAAACACCAGCAAAGAAGAAAAAACCTTTGCTAACTTTATAATCCACACCAATGGGCCAAGGTGTTTACTTGTGGCCCCGGAAGAGACCAAACACTTCACGAAATCTTGGTTACTTACATCCTCCGCATACATTCCGCTCTCGATTAAAAACTCGATAGGAATTTTAATTTTCAGCTCATTAAATGAGCACAAATTTGATCCGAGTATTGACACGCAATTCTTAGGACGAATTGGAAATATAGTTTCCACTGCCATAGATAACGCCTACGCTCACCAAGGCTCAGATTTCACTCAACATGAATAAACTTGAAGCTGGGTGCTTAGGGGAGTATTTGGCATTCCTCGAAAAAGAGCGCAGGCTCTCACCACTCACCGTAAAAAGTTATGCTCGAGACCTTGAGTTGCTTATTCGAGAATTCTCAGAATGTTTGGATGACTTAACTGTTCATGACATTAGAAGATTGGTTGCTAAGCAACACGCAAAAGGCCTCGGGGGTAAGACGTTGTCTAGAGCATTGTCCGCATGGCGCGGGTATTTCAGCTTTTTGGTTGACCGCAAAGGCCACAGACATAACCCCTGCCTAGGTATCAGACCACCGAAAAGGGAAAAGCGACTGCCTAAGGCTTTAAGCCCTGACGAAGTTAATAAATTGCTGGAAGCAGAAGAGACGAGCGAAGGGGGTATAAGAGACCAAGCGATGTTTGAACTCTGTTACTCCTCGGGGCTTCGATTAATCGAACTTGCCACTCTTAACATACAAGAAATTGACCTCACTGACGCAACCATTCGCGTCACCGGTAAGGGCGATAAAACTAGAGTCGTACCAGTTGGCCGAAAAGCCATCGTTGCTGTTAATCGTTGGATCAGCCTCCGACTAGCAATAAATAAACCGATCCAAAAGATCTTGTTTCCAAACAAAAATGGAGATCCAACAAGCCCTAGAACGATCCAACACCGATTGTCTCAATGGACGAAAAAACAAGGCTTAGGGCAAAACGTGCATCCACATATGTTGCGTCACTCGTTTGCATCACACCTACTTCAGTCCAGCGGTGATCTTCGTGCCGTGCAAGAGATGTTAGGGCATGCCAGCATCTCGACAACTCAGGTTTATACGCATCTGGATTGGCAACATTTAGCAAAAATCTACGACCAAACCCACCCAAGAGCGAAAAGAAAAAACGATTCATGATTCACAAAACGATTGAACTGACCGTTGTGCGCCATGGCGAAACGGATTGGAACAAAAAACACAGAATTCAGGGGCAAATCGATACTTCTTTAAACAACACAGGGTTCGCCCAAGCAGACGCCGTAGCAAAATCGCTCAAAGTCAAAAAATTTGACGCAATTATTTGCAGCGACTTATCTCGTGCCAAACAAACTGCCGAACCATTAAGCGCAAATAGACCAAGAATAATTTATGAACCACAGCTTCGCGAGCGGCACTTAGGCATTCTTCAGGGCTTGACCGCAGAAGAGGCGGCTGAACAAGCACCAGAGGATATGCGAGCCTTTCAGAGTCGCTCATACGCAATGACCCCATCGGGAGCTGAGTCAATGCATGTTCTTACGGAGCGTATTCAAACGGCATTAACAACGATTTATTATAGATTTAAAAAGGGTAACATTCTCGTGGTTACACATGGTGGCGTCATCGATATCCTCTGGAGAATTGCGCAGAATATAGAATCTGAAAATATCGAAAAACCAATTATCAAAAATGGATCTATACACCAGCTCATCTATAATCCCGAGACACAAGAAATCTTTATAGAGAGCTTTAATAAAACTAACCATCTCGAGCATATAGTTGCTTTAGACGACATCTAAACAGATTATTAAAAAACACCTGAGGTCCTACGGCTATTATCAATAAGTCGGTGGCTTTATCTACGCAAAAGGATGTAACACCGTTATGAAAATCGACATGCATGGAACAACAATAATCTCCGTTCGAAAAGGCAATCAAGTCGCGATTGGCGGCGATGGACAAGTAACGCTTGGCACCCTCGTTATGAAGGGTACGGCAAAGAAAGTTCGAAAGTTGCATCACGGAAAGATACTCGCTGGCTTTGCTGGCGGCACGGCGGACGCGTTCACACTCTTTGAACGATTTGAAGCAAAACTAGAAAAACATCAAGGACAACTTCTAAGGTCTGCAGTGGAACTCGCTAAAGACTGGAGAACAGACCGTATGCTTAGACGCCTCGAAGCCATGCTTGCGGTTTCAGACTTAACTACTTCGTTAATTATCACGGGGAATGGAGACGTAATAGAGCCAGAGGACGGGCTTATTGCCATTGGAAGCGGAGGTGGGTTTGCGCAAGCTGCAGCTAAAGCATTACTGCTACACTCAGGTCAAACTGCCGAGGAAATCGTCAAAACCGCGCTCACTATTGCGGGTGACATTTGCATTTATACCAATCAAAACCACACAATTGAAACTCTAAACTCGTAACCAAATAAAAAGCGTAATCACTATGTCACAAATGAATCCTCAAGAAATTGTCCATGAACTGGATAAACATATCGTTGGACAACACTCAGCAAAACGAGCCGTTGCTATTGCCCTTAGAAATCGATGGCGACGCACGCAGGTTGACGAACCACTCAAACAAGAAATCACACCCAAGAATATACTCATGATTGGTCCTACCGGTGTAGGAAAAACAGAGATTGCTCGACGTTTAGCTCGGCTCTCGGGTGCACCATTCATTAAGGTTGAAGCCACAAAATTTACTGAGGTTGGCTATGTTGGCAAAGACGTAGAGTCTATTATTCGGGACCTTATAGAGATTGGTATCAAGCAAATGCGCGAGAAGGAAACTCTGCGGGTAAAACACCTAGCAGAAGATTCGGCAGAGGAACGGGTTTTAGATGCACTGCTCCCGCCTGCACGTACACTAGACATCAACGAAGCTAATGATCCGAGTGAATCAACTACCCGACAGAAGTTCAGGAAAAAACTTAGGGAGGGAGAGTTAGACGATAAGGAAATCGAAATTGATATCTCACAGATGGCTGCTCAAATGGAAATCCTCGCGCCACCAGGGATGGAAGATCTAACGTCTCAAATCCAAGGCATGTTTCAAAACATGGGGGCTAATAAAACAAAGAAGCGTAAATTAAAAATTAAAGATGCGTTAAAAATTCTCGTTGACGAAGAAGCAGGAAAGCTTATCAATGATGAGGAAATAAAAACCGCTGCCATCTCTAACGCTGAAGAGAATGGGATAGTCTTTCTGGATGAAATCGACAAAATTTCTGGTCGCCAAGAAAGCCACGGAGGCGAGGTTTCTCGGCAAGGCGTACAACGAGATTTACTACCTCTCGTAGAAGGGACGACTGTATCGACTAAATATGGGATGGTTAAAACTGATCATATATTATTCGTTGGTAGCGGTGCGTTCCACCTAACAAAACCTTCGGATTTAATACCCGAACTTCAAGGTCGATTCCCCATTAGAGTAGAGCTGACTAGTTTAGATGTTGAAGACTTCGAGTGCATTCTTACATCAACTGATGCCTGCTTATGTAAGCAATACGAAGCATTAATGCAAACCGAAGACATTAGTCTTAAATTTATGCCGGAAGGTATTCGTCGCGTCGCAGAAATTGCCTGGCACGTTAATGAGACCACAGAAAATATTGGGGCTCGTAGACTTTACACGGTGATGGAAAAACTTTTAGAAGATTTATCCTTTGATGCCACGAAACATCAGGGTGAGACGATTTCAATTGACGTTGAATATGTTAACGCACGCCTTAAAGATCTTTCTGAAAGCGAAGACCTAGCTAGATATGTTTTGTAAATAGCTCGGGGTTTGTAGTAGGATTACTTAAGGGGAGATTTTAACAATCTAAAATCTTAGGAGCAAAAAATATGAAAAAATTATTTAGCGTTATAGTTCTTTCCGTTTCAGCCTTTATTTTCACTAATGCTAGCGCGGTGGAAATGAGGCCCGTGATGACTTTAGACGTAGCAAAAAAAATGGCGCAAGCCTGTGAAGAAAAAGCGATTCAAGAAGGTTGGCGTATGAATATAGCTATTATGGATGCAGGTGGGAATTTGGTTTATTTTGAACGAATGGATAGAGCATTCCTAAAAAGTATTGATATTGCGCTAATTAAAGCAGAATCATCCGCTGGGTTCCCATTTTCAACGAAGGTGCTAGAGGAAATCGCGAGTACCCGCGTCCCAGGTATTGCTCATATTCCAGGTATCGCAACATTTGAAGGTGGCCTTCCTGTAATAACCGCCAGCGGGGAACATATTGGGTCAATCGGAGTATCTGGCGCGGCAGCCAGCGACGATGGGATTTGTGCCCAAGTTGCTATTGATGCGGTAGCTGTTGATCTACAGTAAATTTGAAATTAACTATGCGCTGTCCTGAGTATTCTTAGGGCGGCGCAAGCGCCACCGTAACCGTTATCAATATTCGTAACGGTTATCCCTGGAGAACAACTTACCAACATGGCATGAAGTGCGGCTACTCCGCCCTGAGCTACGCCATATCCAACCGAAGTCGGCACCCCAATAAGCGGCTGCGCAACCAAGCCACCCAAGACAGTTGGTAGTGCGGCATCCATTCCTGCCACGACAATGATAACTTTAGACGCTCTAATATCATCTAATCGATCAAGCAAGCGCCACAACCCTGCCACACCCACATCAGATATTTCTGTGGCTTGATGTCCATAGTATTGCAAGGTCCTGGCTGCCTCTCTTGCGACCGGAATATCCGAGGTGCCCGCACAAATAACCGATACCTGATTTTGACTTATAAGCTTATTCGAATCAGGAGAGAAACCGGTTTGGGACGTCGGATCATAATCGATCTCAAAATTGCCCAGCCTAAGTACTTGCTGTTGTTTGTCCTGAGACAAACGCGTAAGAAGAAACCTGTGATCCTTCGATTGGGCCTGAAAAAGAATCTCAGCTATTTGTTCTGCCGTTTTTCCCTCGCAGAAAATAGCTTCATCGAGCCCAATGCGACCTTCTCGATCAAAGTCTAACTTAATGTCTTTTGCGGCACTCATGACAAAGGTTGAGTGTGCAAGGGTTGAATATGTATAAACGCACTGCCTAATTTATAGGCTTCGAAACTAACAGAGTAACGATACCCTCGTTTCTCAAAAACCTCATTGATCATCCCTTTTAATGAGCGCTCCTCTTGAGTCGTCAGGCTCGATAAAGACCTGCCATCCAACTCAATTACAATACCTGTTGCTCGAAGCCGGCATCTCACCGTTTTTGGCTCCGGGGACACACATTGTTTAATTAAACACTCAGACTCATTGATAAGCGGCAAAAGTTCGGGATCAATTCGGATTCCCGTCTCAACCCGACTTGAAAGACAAGGAGATGCTGCTAACTCAGATAGCTCGCCTAAGCCAATGTACTTCGCGATCGCTCTAACCATTTCTTTGTCAGTATGGGTTTCAACAAATGGATGACGAACTTGCGCATTTTTAGCCGCATCTAATCCAGGCCGGTAATCGGATAAATCGTCCACATTTGCACCCGACAAGATAACCTCTTCGGTAACAATCGATATTGCTTTATATAAGTTCGTTTTACAATAAAAACAACGATTGACTGGATTCGACAAATAATCTTCGTCAGCAAATTCGTGAGCATCTAAAATTTTTAGATTCCAACCGTAGTCAGAAGCAAGTTGCTTCACTCTATCTGTTGCCTGTGATGGCACTGCTGGGGAAACGGCATGGTACATCTGAACGCTAACATTTGGTGTCTGTGTCGCCAACATAGCAAGCGTCACGCTATCAATGCCTCCGCTAACAGCAACTGAAATTTGTCCCATATCAGCGAGCAGCGCTGTTATTCTGGCAACGTACTTAGATGCTTCATCAATCACCTGAGGCCTCATGTTTGATTGCCATTTCTCGTCGTACGCCTTCTCGGTTAGCATGTCCTTGGATGTCAACAAGGGCATCTGCTTCGACCTTAACGGTTGTAGCTCCCGGTCGAATCACAAACTTACATTCTGCCTCCAACGTTTCTATGGCGCAGTTCTTTTTCCATCGATCAAGGGTCATGCGGCTCATAATCTGATAGCGCAAACCAATGGTTGATGTTTCAAAAAAACAAGCATCGAAAACCTGATCGATCTGGGCCATCTCAGCAAGAACACGAATTGTTGTTGCCAATCGCCCTTTTTTCCCGAACGTTGCGGCCTGTGCAACATCTAGGACAGTATGAATCGAACGAATATGGTCTAACCCTATCGCTAAGTCCTCAGCACTTTGGTCATCCACATCAAAATCAATTTGATAAATCACATTCTGAGTACTATCTTCTTGGCCAGAAGCCGACAACATCAACGCTCGTAAGACATTACTTTTTTTTGATAAAACCTTAGTCCCAAAACCCGTCCCCGAAGCAATTAGCTTCCCAGCCCGTCCTGCGCCTGTTTGTTGTGGCTCTGTCTCTTATACACATCTCCGAGCCCACGAGACAGG
>CAJXOL010000036.1 GCA_913057675.1 uncultured Pseudomonadota bacterium
AGATTTCTGCCTGTCTCGTGGGCTCGGAGATGTGTATAAGAGACAGATTCAGTATCGTGCGTATGCCTTGCGCCGAATGCCAAGCGTTAAAGCTGTGCATTGATTGAAAGTCGTTAGTGCCGAGCGCAATAATGACTAAGTCCAAAGGCGAGTGCATTTCTATAACTTGCTCAATTCCAACATCCCCTTTTCGACCTGGTAAAAAAGGGTCATTCCAAACGGTTCGTCTGCCATTAAGACAATTTTCAATTATGCGAACTTCGACACCATTCTGATTAAGTAAGTTTTCCATATAGCCCGTCCAACGATCGTTAAACTCTAAACGCCTTCGGGTTCCTGGGATAATTCCCCAAGTCAATGAGTCAGAATAAACTAGGATTTGTTTCATGTCGTGAAGTCTCAATATTGGATGGTTGCTTAATGCATCAACATATTTTGTTCCACTTGTTCGATTAAGATAGCCGCATCTTTTGGGAGCAATAATTTTTGTGAGACCAACGCTGCAGTAGCTTCATTGATTTTTTCAACATAAGTCTGGTAGTCGGAGTAAGTTGCGAGTAACGATGGTCTTGAGTCATTCGCCGCCCCAGCTGCACTGTCGTCTATGGACAGTGGAATAAATGAACCATTTTCATCGCAGAGGTCGCCTCCCCCAAACTCTGTCGTTCGTATATTCCAGCCTAGATGGGTCCCCATAGGCACTTCAATATGTGGATGTCTTATACCAGCTATATCATGTCCAAACTGATCAACTGCAGGCACCAAAACCTTGTGATTTGCGATCACTTCTGGAATGAGCAAGTCTACCAAGCCGCGATTAAATTTGACTCTGGGTCCAAACTCCATATCTCCCGATCCATTTAAGGCTCCACGAAAATTTTGCTTCACTAAGCTGGGTAAAAACATCGATTTGGCCTCAACGAGAGTCTCATCATAAATCTTTGGGTAAATAGAATCTACGGGTTTTCCTTTACCTGCGACCCAATATTCTAAGTTTGACATCAAGGCGCGCATTAACGCGCCGATGTGTAAATTATTGGAAGGGAAGAAACATTGTCTTTCTCCATAACCATTGTGCGCCAGACTATTGAAGCGGTTGTAGCTTTCCGCACCTGAGAGCAAGAATTTTCTAACGCGTGAGGATTCAGAAAAGTCCATAGTTCCACCTTCACTTGCACCTACTAGAGAGGCTCTTGATTGCCAATATTCAGTTGAGGTATCAGTATGAAAAATATAAGGGTCAAAAGCTGGTTTTTTTAAAATCCCATCAGGAAACTTCAAAAACGGATTGATCCTCACAGAATATTGCCTTGGGAAATTCATATCGGGAATGAATCGTTCTGAATGCTGTGTAGAAACTCTATATGGTTGAGAGAAACGATAATTAAGATATGTTTTTTCTACCCCAGCTGCATGGATACTCATCCCATCACAAACTCTTTGCTTATTGAGGTCGACGTTGAATCCTTGATACAGAAAATCTCTCAGGTATTTAGCCCCTTGGCCAATACCCTGACAAATGACGTGTTTTACATCAGATATCGGATTCGGGTTGCCCAATGTATCTTTATCCTCGTGTTTAAGATACGAAATAAAGTCCCTTGTAGTTGCAAGCCCTAATCCCATAACAGGGGATCCGATAGCCTGATAAAGTAGGTGATAATTTCTATTTTTCAGAAAACCATTTCTAACGCAAATGAAGCTCGTAGAAATTTCTCCTGGCCATCCGTCTGGGCAATATGCGAATTCCCATTGGTCAGCAGGAACTTCTTCGCCTTTCCGTACCGCAGAGCTACTCGCATCCGTTGACCCACTTTCCATAACAAATAGTGAGGCTTTCGCTGTTCCTTTATTCCTGGATATCGTAGGGAATGATTTAATAAATTCCCTTCCTGATAGAGGGAGCGTGTATGGATTTTGGTCTTTAAAACTCTTACCGTTGAATTCCGTGAGAATGAATCCCGTTACAGGTTGTTTATTCTCGTTGGCTGCGGGAAAGTCAACAACAAGCCGGTGACCAACTGGCTCGATTTGTGACTGCCATGCTATCCATGCAATCGTATGCCCGCGTTCAAATAAAAAGCCATTACCCAATTCAGTATTTTCATCAATGAAATTAAGATCTATTGTTTCATCAATATCATGCAAAAGACCCAAGCTAAGTTTCTCACCTTGGGAAGGGGCTTCAACGAACAGAGTGCCGCTGGCGTTTGATGGGTTTACTGGGCGTAAAATTTCAAATTCAGCATTAAATTCAACATTGCCATTTGCATTGGTGCTCGTTCGGCCGATATCAGTGATGATTTTGTTTCTTTTATGATCTGGTGAAAGTTCAAAGTATGCAATGCCACTTACTTTTTCATAAGCACCAATATCTCCAAATTGCTTACCACCTGCAACGGTTATTATCTCGGTAATTTCTAATTGAGTAACGCGTGCGTTGACAGGCGATATCGACAACAACATTAAGGAAATCCCTACTAGGTGAATTTTTTTAAACATTATGACGGCCCATGAAATAATTGATTAGAAATGGATTTATTCTGCATTAAGGGAGATATTCGATATCGGGATGGTCCGTAATGATCACATAAATTCTTCAGTGTTTTTGAGATATTTTTTAAGCCAATTTGGTCAGCCCACAAAAGTGGACCGATGGGGTAGCCAGTCCCTAACGTCATAGCTGTATCGATTTCTATTGGCGTAGATACGCGGTGGTGAACTAAGTCTGCAGCTTCATTCGCTAGCATTGCAATAGTGCGCGTTACGATCATGCCTGCTATATCTCGAATTATCGTCACGTGCAATCCGGCATTTTTTAGTGCGCAAACTACTTGCTCTAAAGCTTGTACTGAGCATTGTGCGGCATGTGTCAATGCAATACGCTTTGTGATTTCAAAATCGACGCAAAGGTCAAGGAGTACTAAATTCTGTGTAGATTCGTCATCTGAGCGTTGCGTTGCAGTCCTTCCATCAGTTAGGGCGATAGTAGGTATATTTTTGCTTGCGGTGTCCTTAGTTACACGACTGCCTGAATGAATCAATCGATCTATTAGAGGCCGGATTAAACAATGCTCAACGTATCCTAAATCCAGTTCATTTGGTTTGACAGCAGCCGTTTCATTATTTTCGGGGTTTACTGTATCCGTCGGGTAGGTATAAAATCCTTCTCCTGATTTGCGTCCGATTTTCCCAGCACGAACCAGCTCTTGTTGCAAAAGTGATGGTGCGTATCGGGGGTCAAATGCCGTGGCTTCAAACACGGATTGAGTGACGGATAGATTGACATCTAATCCAATTAGATCCATAAGTTGACAAGGGCCCAGCGGAAAGCCGCCGCACTCACGCATCACCATGTCTAAGCTTGCATGGTCGGTGCCGTGTTCTGCAAGAATTCGGAGTGCCTCTCCATAGAATGGCCTCGCCACACGATTCACTATGAATCCTGGTGTAGATGTTGCTCTAACAGGGACTTTGCCCCATTGCTTCGCCAATTCTATAATAAAGTCGATATGCTGCTCGGAGGTTCTAAGTCCCGTTATCACCTCTATAAGTTTCATGCGAGGTGCAGGGTTAAAGAAATGCATGCCTACCAAGCGTTCTGGATGCGTCATACCTTTTGAGAGTGAAGTGATTGAGATGGAAGAGGTGTTCGTGGCTAGAATTGCTTTGGTAGAAAGAACTGTTTCCAGGTCTTTAAATAATTCTTTTTTTAGGGGTTCGTCTTCAATAATTGCTTCAATGACTAAGTCGCAAGGTGCAAGGTCACTTGTAGCTGTGACAATAACAAGTCTCGCTAACATATCGCTGGATTCGTCTGCAGTAAGTTTTTTTTTGCTTATAAGATACGTGAGATTCTTTTTGATCATTTCCAAACCACGTTCTGTCGCCTGAGGGAATGGGTCGTAAAGTCTTACTGTTTCACCAGCCGCGATAGCTACTTGAGCGATACCACTACCCATAGTACCCGCACCAATAACTCCGATTGTTAACATAAGGAAAAGTCCATGTGCTGGGTTGTCATAATGTGCTTAATCATACGTTTATTCATGGCGAAGAGCGTCGATAGGATTGAGGCGGGCAGCCCGTCGGGCAGGAACGAACCCAAATAATATTCCGATTGAAGCAGAGAATAAGAAAGCTAAAAGATTTATTTTCAAGTCGAAAATATAGGGTACACCCATCAGGCTTGCTCCCAACATTGATAAACCTGTCGCTAAAACTAAACCGAGCACACCGCCAATACTGGATAGCACTACCGCTTCGATAAGGAATTGCATCAAGACATGTTTTTCAAGTGCACCAATTGCTAATCGAATGCCAATCTCCTTTGTTCTTTCTGTGACAGACACCAACATAATATTCATAATTCCAATGCCGCCAACGAGAAGGCTGACCGCAGCAACCGCCCCCAGTAACATTGTCAAAACCCGTGTGGTTCCAGTTAAAGTTTGGATAACCTGACGCATATCCAAGACTCTAAAGTCATTTTCCATGTTGTCAGGTAATCGCCTAGATTGTCTTATCAGCTTTGTTATTTTTTCTTGTGCGATACTGATTTTTTTGCTGTCGGCAACTTTCACGGCCATTCTTTCAATGTCAAGACTGCCCATAAGCCTTCTATGCACAGTCTTGAGCGGCATAATTACCTTGTCGTCTTGGTCTGTTCCCCATGTCGATTGGCCTTTGGACTTGAGCACGCCAATCACTTCACACGTAAATTGCTTTATGCGAATACGTTGTCCTTGCGGGTTTCCCTCACCGAATAACTTGTTTTTTACGGTTGTTCCCAGAATGCAGGAGGCTTTGCCCGCACTGAGTTCGTTATCGTAGAATTGCCTACCCGATTGTAAGACCCAATTCCCAACTGTAAAAAAATCGTTAGTTGTGCCTGTAATTAATGTTGTGTAATTTTTTGCCTGAAATATTACGGTCGCAGAAATGGTTGAATAGGGCGCTACCCCGGCTATGCCAGTAACCTGAGTGCTTATAAGATCTACATCTTTTTGCTTAAACTTTGGGGCATTTGCACCAGAACCTCTGCGTTGTCCGGGTCGCACGATGAGTTGGTTGGTTCCCATAGCTGAAATCTGGTCGGTCACAGATTGCGTCGCCCCACGACCAACGGTAACCATAGTGATGACTGCAGCAACACCAATGATGATTCCCAATACCGTAAGGAAACTTCGTAGAAGATTTCTTCTTATCGCATTGATGGCTAGAGCAAATGAATTCCAAAACATGAATTTAACGTGACCTAGTTATTAATTTGACCATCTAAAAAGTGAACTATACGGCTTGCGTATCGGGCCATTTCAGACTCATGAGTAACCATGATGACTGTAATGCCCAGGTCATGATTTAGTGAGGTAAGTAAAGACATGATTTCCACGCTGGTTTGAGAATCTAAATTCCCTGTTGGTTCATCAGCAAGAAGTATTTGAGGTTTTGTGACGATGGCGCGAGCAATCGCTACGCGTTGCTGCTGCCCCCCAGAGAGTTCGCTAGGAGTATGGTCACGCCAATTAGTTAAGCCGACTTTATCAAGAGCTTCATTCGCAGCTGAACGTCTTTCATTCACTCTGTCCCCACGATAAATCAAGGGGAGCTCTACATTTTCCAATGCGGAACTTCTAGGGAGTAAGTTAAATCCTTGAAAAATGAACCCTAGGAAATTTCTTCTTAGCAAGGTTCGTTGGTATGTATTTAGGTTTTCTACGGGAACATTTTGAAACAGGTAACTTCCGCTTGTAAGTGTATCGAGGCACGCAGCAATATTCATGGTTGTAGATTTTCCTGAGCCACTCGGCCCCATTAAGGCTAAGAACTCGCCATCTTCGATAGCTAAATTCAGTCCCTTTAGCGCTTGAAAGGTACTGTCGCCGGACCCGTAGGTTTTAGTGACATTTTTGAATTGAATGAGTGTCATGGAGATTTAAGATCTTGGCGAATCAGGGTGTTTTCTCAATTGCATCAATAATCACGTTTGCACCAGGTTTAAGGTTTACTGCCTTTACAGCGCTAAACCTAGGATTTGTGGCGAGAATATCTACAGCAAGTTCTGTAGGGCCTGCTTCAGTGAGCAGCCACAACTTAGAAAGACCAGTTTGTTGTTCAGTGCGAACCTTTTGTTTCGGTCTTTGCGGCCGCGGGAATAAAAACCCAAAAACACTTTTATTGGGTTTTTTATTTTCAGCCCGTGTGGCGAGCTCTACGCGAAAAGCCGCGTTTGGCACGAGTAGTTGATTCGTAAGGTCCAAAGTGGTTATGACCGCTGTCCCGGTCATTCCCGGCCTAAGTGACAGGTCTGAGTTGTCAACATCTAATATTGTGGGGTAGGTGACTACGTCATCTTTGACCTCGGCAGCAAAGCTAATTCGATGAATGTTTGCGGAGTATTCCCGATCAGGCCAGGCATCCACAGTGAAGTATGATTTTTGTCCATTTTTAATATTACCTACATCTGCCTCATCGACGTCGACATGCAACTTCATTTTGGATAGATCTTCGGCAATGGTGAACAAAACAGGTGCTTGAAATGAAGCCGCAACTGTTTGGCCGGGCTCTATCGAGCGCTTCAATACGACTCCATTAATGGGTGAGATCAAGGTTGCTTTAGATAGGTTGGTTTCGTCTGACCTTAGGTCCGCTTTCGCTTGATCAACAGAGGCTAGGGCACTAGCCTCATCAGCCTGAGTGCGCCGCACATTGGCGACCGCAGCGTCGATTTTGTTTTGTGAAGGTATTTTTCCGTTAGAAATTTTATGAAGCTGTCTTAGTCTGTACAAATTAGTGTTGACCTCAGAGAGTGTCGCGCGAACTTGTGTTACCGCTGCCTCTCTCCCCATTAAGGCGGACCTAGATTTTTCCACAGTGTCACGTAGTTTCGAGGTATCGAGTTGTGCCAAAACCTGGCCGGCTTTGACGGAATCATTTTCATTTACATAGACGGATTTCATAATTCCAGATAACTCACTGCCAACTTCTACTTGATTAGTGGGGCGCAGTTTTCCTGTTGCGGACACCGTTACGATAAGAGAGCCAGTCGAAATTTTTTCTGTTTGGTAAGAATACTGTGAGTCGTTATTATCTGGCCATAGAAGCAACGTTAGAATGAGACCAAGTACGACAAGCGAAAGATATCCAAAAATCTTTTTAAGACTTGTTTTGGATCCTGACGCGGTATCAAGAACGTCTTGTAGGGATTTTTCTGAGTAAGTCATTATTTTTCAATGGTGATGTTTATTATGTATGTTTATATTTTTGTGTCTTTGTCTTCGCTGTTGTGTGCCCATCCGCCACCCATGACTTTATAGAGTTGCGTGATACTTTGAAATTCGCTAAATGTCAGCGTTGATTGTTGTTGTCTTAAGGAATTTAAATCATTACGTGACTGAAGAACTTCTCTAAAGCTAATTAACCCAGTTTGATACCTTTTATTTATGAGTTCGAGATGATCAGTGCCGGCATCTAGGGCAATTTTTAGATGCTGTAATTGATTTCTGATGGATGCTAAATTGAGGAGTGCTTGCTCAGTTTCATTCAAGCCATTTGCCACAGTCTTTTTATAGGACTCAAGGGCAGCTTCTCGGCTCGCAACTTGGGCATTAACATTAGCGTCTAAAGCTCCAGAGTTGAAAATTGGCGTAAGTAAACCGGCTTGAATGGAAGAGAAATTTGCACCCGAATTACCTAGTGAATTTAGTGCTAAAGCCTCCAGTCCGATCGACCCAGAAAGAGATAAGCTTGGATAACGTTGCGCTTCTGCTACGCCCACATTTGCAGCCTCTAACTGCAATTGATGAAGGGCTTCTTGAACGTCAGGTCTTTGTAAAATAGTATCTGCTGGGATAGATAGGGCGATGGTCGATGGGGCTTGTAATAAGTTTCTAGATTGGCTTAAGGTGATGAAGACATTTCCCGGTTGCGCTCCCAGTAAAAAATCTATGGAGAGGGATATTTCCTTCAGTTTGCGATTTTCTTCTTTCAGCGTTGTTTCTAGTTTGATGAGTTGAATTTTAGCAAGCTGCAATGCTTCCTCAGTCTCTAATCCAACCGTTACTTCGTAATTTGCTAGCTCAACAAGCTCACTTAAATAGTTAACTGTTTCCTGCGCTAGACTAATTTTTTCCTGCGTTGATCGAAATGCGATGTAGGCTTCGGCAATGCTTGCAATCAATTTTATTTTAACGCCATTGCGGGCAGCGATTGTGAGTTTAAGATTTGCCTCAGACGCTTCTATATTTCTTTTGAATTTTCCAAAAATATCAATTTCCCAACTTGTTTGAAATTGAGTGCTTACTATCGAGCTTGTTCGTCCGAGACTGCTCGCTGAACTGCTTGTTGCTTTGCTTGTTCTTAAATTTGCATCTAGAGTTGGGTTTTTGTCTGCCCCAGCAGATACTAATTTCTCTTCAGCTTGTATGATTCTGTTCTGTGCTATACCCATGTCAGGGTTTGATTGAAATGCCTCCTCAATCAAGCTTATGAGGGTAGGATCCTCGAATAGTTTCCACCACTTAAGGTGCATGATGTTGACGAGTTTATTAGGGTAATTCTGGTTAGCTTCTGCATTAACCCAGCTGTTCGGGAGGCTAACGAGTGGTGTTTCGTATTGCGGCCCTAGTGATCCACAGCTCGATGTTAAGGAGAACAGTCCTAATATCGCAGGACAGAGCAATGCGTGTTTAAAAAGATTCATCGAGTATTAATACATTCGGACATGAGTTATGTTGAAAAAATCATTTGCCACGAAAATTTGGGCTACGTTTTTCTTTAAAGGCATTAACCCCTTCTTCATAATCATCGCTATGCCCAAGCTCGGTTTGCAATTTACATTCCAGTTCAATAGCTGTTGCAAAATCGTTTTTCTCGGCAGCAAGAATTGCTTGTTTCGTATTTGCATAAGCAAGGGACGGTCCTGCCGCAAGCTGTTCTGCAACTCGTTGCACTTCATTTTCAAAGTCTTGGTCGGGAATAGCTTTCCATATCAGCCCCCAAGACTCTGCGTCTTGAGCAGATACGGGTTGTGCAAGCAAGGACATGCCCATAGCCCTTTGACGTCCAGCTGCTCGTGTTAAAAAAAACGTTCCACCCGCGTCTGGCATTAACCCGATACGAGTGAAGGCTTGAAGGAAACTTGCGGATTCCTTCGCGATGACAATGTCGCATGCAAGGGCTACGTTAGCTCCTGCTCCCGCGGCAATCCCATTTATCGCGCCGATAACGGGTTTAGTCGAAGATCGTATAGCCTTTACTATGGGAACGTACCGCTCCCGAAGTGATTCACCAAGGTCATATTTTGATAGGTTTGTGGATTGCTCGCGTTCTTTTAAATTTTGTCCTGCGCAGAATCCTCTGCCAGATCCCGTCAATACGATCACCCCTACATCGCTATCGATTTCTGCTCGTGAGAATACGTCCCTCAGCTCTGTGAGCATTTGGGTGGTGAAACTGTTTAAACTCTCAGGCTGATTTAATGTGATGGTCGCTATTCGGTTTGTGGTTTGATAAGACAGTTGTTTGTAAGTCATTATTCTTTCTCCTGCTGTTAATGGTGTCTCATAGAGCTAAAGTTTGTTGTGCTGCCATTCACCTGCAATTTGTCGTGCATTAGTGATGGTTGGATCTAGACTTTCATCATGATTTTCTTTTTTTACAGCAATACTACGACGTAACCGTTAGGATCACGAAAACAAACTGGATGGATAAAGCCGTGATCACTGATGCCGGGGTTTCAATGCCCAATAATTTAGCTTTTTTAATAATTTTATGCATAAAACCATCCTCGACTTCAAATGCAGCATGAAGATCGAAGTCATGTTGTCGTTTGAAAATGAATGGATTATCTGGGCTTGCAAAAAAGGCAACATGAGATCCATCGCTCATCTGGTAAAACTATGTAACGTATTCGTGATGCGTCTTGTTTTCGTTTCCGTAATTTTGATCGCATGAACTAACGGTAGGCCAAGAAAATCCTCGTAGAACGTTCGTGAGTCTTCGGTGTCACGGCAGCGCATCGCTAGGCGGTGTAATTTTTTGATAAACATTATCTCCTGGACTCCACCGGTTGTTTAATACGGTGGAATGATAGTCTATAAAATAATCAAGTTAATTGTACGAAAAAATTGGGTCAATATTTACTTTAGTGATTTGTTAGTATTGGATAGCTCCAAGCAGAGGCTTCGACATCTTTAGCCTCCGTTTCGTTCAAATATGATTTCGTTTTAATTTGTGAGGATTAAGATCGTGAATAATGAGGCGCTCGCCAGCAAGGATACTAAAAAGGTCCACGTGTCATGCCCACACGACTGTCCTGATGGTTGTTCGATGTCCGTCACTGTGGATAGGAAGAGTGGTCGAGCAATTAGAGTTGAAGGGGACAAAACCCATCCTGTGACTCAAGGTTTTTTGTGCGGCAAGGTCAACAGCTATTTAGACTACGTATACAACGATCAGCGTGTGTTGTATCCACAAAGGCGCATCGGCCCTAAAGGACTTGGGGCTAGGTGGGAACGTATTTCTTGGGATGAGGCGTTAGATGAGATTTCAAACCGATTCAAAAGCATTATCGATTCAGATGGTGCAGAGTCAGTCCTTCCCTTTTCATACTCGGGAACCATGGGTATGGCTGGGTTTCTTGGGATGGGGCAACGTTTTTTTAACCGAATGGGTGCATGTCATTTGGAGCGTACCATCTGCACTGCGGCGGGAGCTGCGGCGGAAAAGTATACCTTTGGACGAGTTGGGGACGCTAACATTGAGCATCTTCCAAACATGGACGTTATTTTGCTCTGGGGTACCAACATTGTTAGCACTGGGGTTCATGCGGTACCTTTTTTGGAGCAAGCGAGGAAGAATGGTGCTCAAATCATCGCTATTGATCCTAGAGTGACTCGCACCACAGATTTTGCAGACTGGCATCTAGCACCAAAGCCTGGTACGGATGCTGCTCTCGCCCTAGGCATGATGAGGCTGATTGTAGAAAAAGGACTGCACGATGAAGCTTTTCTAAGTGAGCATACCGTTGGTTGGGAGCGGTTTGTAAAGGAACGCCTGTCGGAATATAGCCTGCATAAAGTTGCCGAGATTACCGGTTTGGCGGAGACTGATATATTGCGCCTGAGTGACCTTTACGCATCCACTAAACGCTCTTTTATTCGGTGTAATTGGGGTATTCAAAGGCACGAGAATGGTGGAGCGATGATGCGCGCAGTAAAGTTGCTTCCCACAATAACAGGGGCTGCTGGAGGAGATGGGGGCGTGTGTGTATCGACTGGAGGGGAGCTTCGAGTCTTTGATGAAGGTCGATTCTTTAGATCCGAGCTACTGAAAGGAAGGACTCCGAGAAAATTTAATATGATCCAGTTGGGCGATGCGCTTAATAAAGCGAATCCTGCAATTAAAGCGCTTTTCGTATGGAACGCTGACCCCGCTAACGCCGTTCCCGATACAAAAGCTGCTCGGAAGGGTTTATCCAGAAAAGATTTATTTACGGTCGTGCACGATACTTTTTACACAGATTCGGCGCTTTATGCTGATATTTTGTTGCCTGCGGACACGGCCCTTGAACGTATGGATATATTGGCGGGTTATGGGGCTTACTATTACGGCTTATCAATGCCCGCTATCGACAAGGTCGGTGAGAGCTTAGATAACAGCGAGATGTTTCGGAGGCTCGCAAAGACAATGGGATACACAGAGGATTGTTTTTCACAGACTGATGAGGAGATGATTGAAGAAATCATTGATCCCGAATTTAATCCTCTTTTTGAAGGTGTGACCCTAGATCTGCTCAAAAAACAAGGCTGGGCAAAAGGTGCTGTGGATTCTCCACGCAGAAAGGGGGTTAATTCTGGGACTTGGCCAACACCCTCTGGCAAAATAGAAATCTATTCTCAACAGATGGCGGACCTTGGGCTTGATCCTATGCCAGGCCACGTTCCTGAGGTGGAGGGATTGTCGGGTGTTGACGCGTCAAGTCCTTATCCCCTGCAGGTTATTAGTGGGGCGACACACTATTTTATTGGATCGACATTTCAACATGTGGAACATTTGCAAAATATGTTGTCGCGTCCTACTTTCGAACTGAACTCTCAAGACGCCGATAAGCGTTCTATTTCCGAAGGGGACATATGTCGACTGTTTAATGACCGCGGAGAGGTGTTTGGTCACGCACATATCGTGAAAGGTCTGAGAGAAGGAGTTATTGGAGCACCGAAACAATTGCAGGGATCAAAAATGAAAAATGGGTTCAATCTTAATGCCTTAACGAGCCAAAAAGAGGCAGATATGGGGCGCGGTCCGGTATACTATTCAACTCTTGCTGAGATTCAAAAAGTCGAGGTGAAGTCAAGTTAAATGCGGAGTTTACTTGGCACTTGTTAGCATTGAGTCATTTATTTTATTCGGGTAGGGTATGAACGCAGAAGTTGTGGATGGAAAGCTAGTCTCTCAAGTCCTTAGGGAAAAGATGAAATCGCGGGTGGAGGCGTTAGCGAAGCGGGATATTAAACCCGGTCTTGCGGTGATTTTGGTCGGTGATGATGCTGCCTCTCAGGTTTATGTTCGGAATAAAGTTGCAGCCTGCCAGGCCGTTGGGGTCTATTCCGTCGTATATCGGTTATCTGAGGATGTTTCTGAGCAGAACGTTTTGGATGAATTAATGCGATTGAATAATAATTCTGAGATTAACGGAATATTAGTTCAACTGCCGCTGCCCAAGCATATCGACGAAGATAAGATCTTGGAGATCATTTCGCCCGAGAAAGACGTAGATGGTTTCCACAAGATCAATGTTGGTGCGATGGTGACTGGCAATGCTCGGTTTTACCCATGTACTCCTCATGGGGTCATGAAACTACTTGAGCACTATGGTGTCGTTATTGAGGGCAAACATGCCGTAGTAGTGGGTCGAAGTAATATTGTCGGCAAACCAATGGCTTTGATGTTGTTAGAGAAAGGGGCGACAGTTTCGATCTGTACATCTAAAACCTCCAATTTAGCGTCGTTCACAAGACAGGCAGACATTGTTGTCGTCGCAGTTGGCAAACCCAAAGTATTGAGTGGCGCCATGATTAAGCCAGGAGCCACTATTATTGATGTTGGGATTAACCGTTTGGCCGACGGTTCTTTAGCAGGAGATGTAGATTTCGACTCTGTTCGTGAAGTCGCAGGGTTCTTGACTCCAGTTCCTGGTGGAGTAGGTCCGATGACGATTACAATGCTATTAGAAAACACTATTCGATCATCTGAAATGGAGGAAATGCGGCAGTAGCTCAGCAATTTCGGTTGTTTGGAGGTATATTGTCACCGGCGAGCTACTATTGAAGGGTTCGTTAATATTAGGGGTATATAACAACATGATTCGTTTAGCTTTCGTTTTATTGTCATCTTTTTTGGGCACGGCCCATGCAGTTGATCTTTTAGATATATATCGGGATGCGGTTAGGCAGGACGCTCAGTATGGGGCGGCAAAGGCTCAGTATCTCTCCGCGCAAGAGCGTTTGCCTCAAGCTCAGTCGAGTCGGTTACCTAAAATAAATTTAGAGGCTGGTTATAACTATAACAGCGTGGATGCCGATTCCACGTTCAGTCAAGGTCATCGAGATTTTGGATCGTATGAGTACGGCGTCACGGCAACGCAGTCGCTTTACAGGAAACAAAATGATATTGCCGTGGATTTGGCGCAGCTCGAAATGCTCAAGGCGACTACCGAGCTAGAGGTTGCCAATCAGAGACTTATGCTTCGCACATTGTGGCTATATTCGGATGTCCTGCGCGCGAGAACTAATTTAGGCACTGTGCGTGCCCAAAAAATTGCTGTTTCGGAACAGCTCGAGTTGGCGAAAAGAAATTTTTTGGTTGGGACGGCAACGATAACAGATCAGCGTGAGGCTCAAGCAAGGCTTGACCTCGTTTCCGCGGAAGAGCTTGCTGCTAAAAATGATTTGAGAGTATCAAAGGAAGCGTTACAGGAGCTCGTGGGCGGTCCAATCACGACTAATTTAGCGCTGCTAAAGATGCCTGTTACGCTGAAAGCGCCGATGCCCAATGATATTGACGTTTGGGTGCAGCGCGCCACAGAACAATCCCTGGAGATGACATTAGCAAAACATGGAGTGGTCATCGCGCAGACGCGCGTGGAGTTCAATCGATTAGGTACGGCGCCTACTGTGGATTTAGTAGGGTCTATTGTCGATAGTTTTGCTGGGAACAGTACGTTTGGTTCGGGCTCAGATACAACGGCTGGAGTGGTGGGGCTGCGATTAAGAGTTCCGCTTTTTGAAGGAGGAAAGGTCAAATCTGAAACTCGAGAAGCGATTTCCCAGTATGACAAAACTTCGCAGGAGCTAGAATATGTAAAACGAAAAGTGGCACAGGAAGCGCGAGTAGCTTTTTTAGATGTCACTACCGGAGTTGCACGTATTGATGCCTTCGAGCAGGCGCTATCATCCACAAAGCTTCAACTAGAATCTACTAAGCTGGGTCTGGAGGTCGGTGTTCGCACAGCCGTCGATGTTCTTGATGCCGAGACATTGCTCGCTGAGTCGCGAAGAGATATGTTTGGAGCGATTTATGACACTATCTTGGCTAAATTTCGACTCCAAGCAATTACTGGACGACTGGTAGAGTCTGATTTAGTTGCTATCAATAACCTGCTCGTCAAGTAATCTGGGTCAAAGTTGAGCTGTTTTGATTTAGTTTGTCCCTCTGAATCCTAACTTCTAAGTCACAAAGTTCCTTGTCTGAGGAAAATAAGTCGTCATTAGCGAGATTTGATTATTATTTAGAACGATTCTTATGAGCTATATTAAAACTCACAAAAAGCATTGTATTGTTAGAGTGGTGCGATCGGTTACACTTTTTTTTACGTTTGTGGTGTGGTCGTTGGGGGTGACATTTTTTAGTCAAGCCCAAGCGAGTGATACTTGTGCTATCGCAAGCGCGCATCCTGACGCTACAGCTGCGGGGTGCAAGATCCTCCAAAATGGTGGTAACGCCTTTGATGCAGCCATAGCAGTAACTGCGGCTCTTGGTGTTGTTGAACCCTACTCTTCGGGCTTAGGGGGGGGGGGCTTCTATTTATTGCATTTCGCGGAATCAGAGAAAAATGTTTTTATTGATGCACGTGAGATGGCCCCGGGATTGGCATCGGAATCCCTGTATCTGGATGAGTTGGGTAAGGCGGTGCCGCAACGTTCGCGTGAAGGTCCTTTGGCGGCAGCTATTCCCGGCATCCCTGCAGCGCTCCAACATTTATCCAAACATTATTCAAAACTATCTCTAGCGGAGACTTTGCGTCCGGCAATTAAATTAGCTCATGATGGATTTGCAGTTGATCCGCGGTTTGTTAGAGCAGTCGGTTGGGTCGAGAAGCGTCTTAGAAAATTCGCTGGTGCGGAAAGCGTTTTTTTTAACGCGGGTGAGGCGTTTGAGCTTGGCCAAATACTTAAACAACCTCAGTTGGCAGAAACATTAACCGAATTAGCAAAAGATAACGATTCGTTTTATCACGGTAAACTCGCGAGAGAAATGGTCAATTTTGTTAGCGCCGCTGGGGGCAATTGGACGCTTTCCGATTTGGAACGCTATGAGGTTAAGGAAAGAGAACCCGTTGTCATCAACTTTAACGAGGCCAGAATTATTACAGCTCCTCTGCCGTCTTCCGGTGGGTTGGTTATGGCTCAGATTTTTCATATTCTTGATGAATTTTCTTACTACACTCAGTCCAGTAGCACTCAGACTCATCTGGTAGTTGAAGCCATGAGGCGCGGTTATAATGATCGAGCCAGATTCATGGGTGATCCTGACTACGCTAATGCGCCCGTGCATTTATTGTCCAGTGTTGCTTATGCTCGAAAGAGAGCTAAATCCATAGATATCAACCACGCCACTGATAGTCTCAGTTTGCCAACTGTTTTTGATCTATCACTAGAAGGCGAAGAGACCACTCATTTCTCTATTGTTGACGATGATGGTAATCGAGTTGCTGCGACCCTATCGATCAACGGGCCTTTTGGGTCAGGGATGGTTGCTGGTGATACCGGTATTTTGCTGAATAACCACATGGATGATTTTTCTATTGGCATCGGCCAGGGTAATGCTTATCAACTCGTTGGCAATCGAGCTAATGGAATAGAGGCGCACAAGCGACCACTCTCTTCGATGTCCCCCACGTTTGTGGAGAGTGACAGAGGAATTCTCGCTATTGGTAGCCCAGGAGGGTCAAGAATAATCAGCATGGTCGTCTTGTCGGTTTTGGAATATCTCGACCCCGGTGAATTCTCCTCAGAGGCTGTCGTTTCTCTTCCCAGGTACCATCATCAGTATTTACCGGATAGAGTGCAAATTGAACCCGATAGTTTCGATAATGACTGGGTTGCTGAGTTGAAACAAAGAGGTCATAACGTACAAGTTTATCGGAGAAAGTGGGGCAATATGCAGGCAGTGTACTGCCCCAAGTCTGAACAAATTTGTGAGGTGTTAAATGATCCTAGAGGTCGAGAAGGGGTTGTTTTCTGAATGTATACAGACGCTATAACGTTAAATAATTTTTTATTATCGCAATTGATAAAAGCGTTTAAAATCGAAGTATGAAGACAACATTTCTAGATTTTGAACAATCGGTAGCAGAACTTGAGTCCAAAATAGAGGATTTGAGGTTTGTTCAGGATGACTCCGCAGTAGATATTTCGGAGGAAATTGGGCGTTTGCGTAAGAAAAGCGACTCAGTTACCAAAGAGATTTACGCTAAATTGACTGCTTGGCAGATTGTCCAAGTTGCGCGACATCCCCAAAGACCTTATACGTTGGATTATATTGAGGCTCTGTTTACGGGGTTTGAAGAAATTCACGGTGATAGACTCTTTGCGGACGATCCATCTGTTATTTGCGGTATAGGTCGATTTAATGACAGTCCAGTGGTGGTGATTGGTCACCAAAAAGGGCGTGATACCAAGGAAAAGCTGCATCGAAACTTTGGTATGCCAAAACCCGAGGGCTATCGAAAGGCTCGGCGACTAATGGAGCTAGCCGAGAAATATAAAATGCCTGTTCTTACATTTGTTGATACGCCTGGCGCTTATCCCGGGGTGGGGGCTGAAGAGCGCGGACAGTCTGAAGCTATCGGTCGAAACTTATACGCCATGTCGGAGCTGAGTGTGCCGATCATTTCAACGGTTATTGGGGAGGGTGGTTCTGGAGGGGCTTTGGCAATCGCCGTTGGCGACGTTGTTCAAAGTCTGCAGTACTCGATTTATTCTGTAATCTCACCCGAGGGGTGTGCGTCGATCCTTTGGAAAAGTGCAGAAAAAGCATCTGTGGCCGCTGAGGCGCTTGGCATCACCGCAAGCCGTTTAAAAACGCTTGGTCTCATCGATAAAATTGTTGCTGAGCCGCTTGGCGGTGCACATCGAGATTATCCTGCAATGTTTCAGACCTTGAAAAAAAGTCTAGAGGATGCGCTATCATCTGTCAGTGATTTGTCTCCAGCAAAATTGGTAGAAAGGCGTTTGGCTCGAATAATGAGCTACGGTAAATTTCTAGACGCAGAATAATTATTGGCTGAAGATATTTATTTTCCCAAGGTGTTTAGCCCCCTTAGCACACAGCCGTGACTGATTTAGAAATTAAAATCCGAGAGCAGTTTGAGTCGCACCGAATCTTGGGTCAGGAGGTTGTAGTCGCTTTGAGTGGGGGGGTGGATTCCGTTGTCTTGCTCGATGTTATCTCAAGGTTATCCGAACCACTCAACCTTCAAGTCTCCGCGGCGCATGTGAACCATCATCTTCACGTCGATTCTTTCAATTGGGTTCGGTTTTGCGCAAATTTATGTGCCGCTCATCAAATTACCCTGAAGGTATTCGATGTCCAAATACTGCGTGATTCTCGATTAGGTGTTGAGGGCGCTGCGAGGGAGGCAAGGTACATGGCGCTCCGTAGCCATTCGGCGCCCACTATCGTGCTCGCTCATCATCAGGATGACCAGATTGAGACTTTTTTCTTGCAAGCGTTGCGAGGGTCAGGAGTTGATGGTCTATCGGGAATGGCTGCCATTCGAGATGACTTTGATTCGTGTAAGGGTATTTTTCGACCCATGTTGGGAGTCGGGCGGCAAGAAATTATGGGCTATGCCAGAGAGCGAGGCCTTAATTGGATCGAAGACCCTTCTAACAATGATCAGAGATTTTCCAGAAATTACCTCAGAAATCAAATGTTGCCAGAACTGAGGGCTCGTTTCCCAGCGTTTGATAAATCTATTTTGAATGTAGTGCAAAATTTAACTGAAGCCAGAGATTTAATTGCGGAGTTGACCACGCGGGACGTGGACACCCTGACTGATTCATGTGGGGGGCTTCACATTGACCGACTGAGTCAATTATCGCAACCTCGGGCAATTAATGTTTTCAGAGAGTTGTTTCGCCGCATTGGGAGCATAGCTCCAGGTCGACCTTGGATGATTGAGGCATTGCGTCAATGCATCGATGCAAAGGAGAGTGCAAATGTGTCGGTAGATACTAAAGACGTTAGTATTAAACGGTACCGAAATCATTGCTATGTGCTTAATAAAGCTAGCTCAACTTCTGAGGGCTGGTCGAAAGTATGGCAGGGGGAATCAGTGATTGATTTGCCTTTTGGTTTGGGTTGCTTGAAGTTTAAGGAATCTATAGGAGAGGGTGTGTCGATAGAGTTTCTTGACTCAACCGATTTAACCATTGCGCTCGGACCAGGGAACAAACGCTTTTCCTTAGGCCGAGATCGGCCGAGACGAATGCTGAGAAAAATCTGGCAGTCTTATGGGATCCCTCCTTGGGTAAGGCAAAAGACTCCTGTGGCATTTTCGGCTGATGAAGCCCTATTTGTCGGAAATATAGGTGTTTCAAGCCACTATGCGGCCCAACAGGATCAGCCGAGTATAATCATCGAGTGGTGCGTGAATAGTTGAGTGTTAATGGTTAGTGCGGGGCAATGGAGTTTGGCAAGCTACGCGTGTTAACATACCGTCGTTTTGTTAACTTAAACAATATGATGGGAAAACAATGGCACTAGAGAAGACGCTTTCAATCATTAAGCCCGATGCGGTTGAGAAGAATGTAATCGGAAAAGTTTTATCCCGATTTGAAGATGCGGGCTTAAAAATATCAGCGATGAGGTTCGCACTCTTGTCAAAAGACGATGCGGCAGGCTTTTATGCGGTCCACAAGGATCGCCCGTTTTTTAATGACTTAGTCGAATTTATGACCTCTGGACCAGTTTGTATTCAGGTTCTTGAAGGTGAGGATGCGATTAAGAAAAATAGAGACTTAATGGGCGCAACTGATCCAACCAAAGCAGATAAAGGCACTATACGGGCTGATTTTGCGGTGAGTATTGATGCTAATGCTGTGCATGGGTCTGATTCGGAAGAAAATGCGGCGATTGAAATTGCTTATTTTTTTCCTAGCATGAACGTCTACGCACGTTAATTTAATGTCAGAGAAGACCAATCTTCTAGATCTAGATCGAGATCAACTTGCCGCGTTCCTCAAAGGGATTGGTGAGAATTCATTTCGATCTCAACAATTGTTCAAGTGGATTCACCAGCGCGGCATTGTAGACCTTAATTTGATGACGGACCTCTCCAAGTCTTTGAGAGATAAACTCGGCGAGTTGGTGACCATTAAAGTTCCTAAATTTGGTCATGAAAATCGTTCGCATGATGGCACGCTCAAGTGGTTATTTCCAGTTGATAATGCAAATTCAGTTGAGGCTGTCTTTATCCCAGAGAAGGGACGTGGGACTTTATGCGTTTCATCCCAAGCTGGGTGTGCTTTGGAATGTGCTTTTTGTGCGACTGGTCGAGAAGGATTCAACCGCAACCTCAAGGTGTCTGAGATTATCGGCCAGCTTTGGCTGGCTCAAAATAGGTTTCCTCAATCCGATGGCTCATTTGCGAGGCTTGATGGGGTCGATGCATCGCGTCCTGTATCTAATGTTGTTCTCATGGGTATGGGGGAACCGCTAACGAACTATGACAACGTTGTTCACGCGGTTCGTATTATGCTGGATGATTTTGCGTATGGCCTTTCTCGCAGGCGGGTAACGGTCTCAACGTCTGGCATTGTTCCAAACATTGACCGTTTGAGAGAGGACTGTCCAGTATCGCTAGCAGTTTCTCTTCATGCTCCTAATGATGAATTGAGAAGTAAAATTGTTCCAATTAACAAAAAATATCCAATAGCTGATCTGATGGAGGCGTGTAAGCGATACACTGATAGCTCACAAGGCGAGGTCATGTCCGGGGTTAAGTGGCAGCGTCGCGGGTCACCTCGTGATTTCGTTACTTTTGAATATATTATGCTAGATGGAGTTAACGATTTGGCGGAGCATGCGAGGCAATTAATTGATGTGACGCGTGGCGTCCCTTGCAAGTTTAATTTAATACCCTTTAACCCTTTTAACGACTCTGGTTTTACCCGCAGCTCGCCTCAAGCTGTCTCTAATTTCCAAAAAATACTTATGCATGCGGGTCTAGTGACTACGGTTAGAAAGACGCGAGGTGATGATATTGCTGGGGCTTGTGGGCAGTTGGCTGGCCAAGTAAAAAGTCGTCGAACACCTCGTAGAAATGTTAACCCGACAGTGACGACGTCAATTTAAATACGCCTTATGTGCTTTGTGGCGAGTTATGAATAAAATACCGAGAAGAAAAACTAATACGGTTCATGTGGGCTCGGTCATGGTTGGTGGCGGCAAGCCTGTAGTAGTTCAATCGATGACCGATACGGATACGGCAGATATCGCAGCTACTGTATCTCAAGTTAATGATTTGCACGCATCTGGCTCGGACATTGTCCGTATTACTGTGAACACAGTCGAAGCCGCGGCCGCAGTGCCTCATATTAAAGAGGGGTTGGCAAAAAAAGGTGTTGATTGCCCTCTAGTGGGTGACTTTCACTTCAATGGCCATCGACTTTTAAAAGAACATCCGGAGTGTGCCGAGTTCTTAGATAAATATCGTATTAATCCCGGTAATGTGGGCAGGGGAAGTAAAAAGGATAGCCAATTTGCGTCCATCATAGAGTACGCTTGCCAATTTGATAAACCTATCAGAATTGGTGCTAACTGGGGAAGTTTAGATCAGGCTCAGTTGAGCAAATTGATGGACGACAATACGAAAAAAAAATTGCCTCTAACTAATCAAGAACTGGTGCGTGAAGCCCTAATTTCATCAGCTATTCAAAGCGCCCAGTTAGCTGAGTCAATTGGTTCTGTCTCTTATACACATCTGACGCTGCCGACGATATGCAGTGTGTA
>CAJXOL010000037.1 GCA_913057675.1 uncultured Pseudomonadota bacterium
TCTACACACTGCATATCGTCGGCAGCGTCAGATGTGTATAAGAGACAGGGTATTAGGTTGGGAGGATGGAACCAAGCCCGCAGACATTGCTAAGTTACAAAGTCTTGATATCCCTATACGCATTCTACGTTCAAATAGGCTCGTTGATATATATAAGCAAATTATTGAAGTTGGCGATATGTTCGACTCATCGGTTACGGCTACTGCGAATGCGAATATTGTACTTGAGAGAATTTTAAAACTTTCCCTTTATTCGTCGACATACAATCAAAAGAATATCTTTGTTCAGATTTGGGATAAACCCATTTTTATGATCGGGCGTGAGCATCTAATTAATGAGGGGCTCGCGCTTTGTGGCGCTAGAAACGTGGGAGAAGGATATCCGTTTATTGCAGGGTCTGTTTCGGTGGAGACAGTCCTTCTTTCTGGGGCTGATTCGATTTTGGATTTAACTGGTAATTGGTCTACGGAAATTTCCGGGTTGAATTCAAACCAGGGTCGTTATATTGCGGCATATATCCCTGTTTTTATTGGGGATGCTGATCTTTTGATGCGCCCGGGACCACGTTTTTTAGATGGACTGGACCAATTATGTATGCAGCTTCGGGAGAACACCTTGCAAAATGGTGAGTAGGAGCTTGATCTAGTCTTTTTGTGTCCTGCGGCTTGACCAATAAACGTCATCCACGTTTAGCGATTTGTTTATTGCTCGGCATGCGACAAATAAGTAGTCAGATAGGCGGTTAAGATATTTTTTTGAAAGTTCTGAGATAGCCTCGTGTTGCTCGAGTCTGATGACGCATCTTTCCGCACGACGACAAACTGCTCGCGCCTGGTGACATAAAGCAGCAGCTCGCGAACCTCCTGGCAATATAAACTCTTTTAGCGGATGCAGATCTTTATTGATTGCATCAAGTTTAGTTTCAATTGTTGTGACGTCCTCTTCTGACATAACAGAATACCCAGGAACACTGAGTTCGCTTCCAAGGTTAAATAATTCATGTTGAATTTTAGTGAAAAAATCTGAAAATTCTTTAGCAAGAGGCTCGCATAGTAGCAATCCGATGACGCAGTTTAGTTCATCGACCGTGCCAATCGCCTCAATGCGGTCACTGCATTTAAGGATTCGTGTGCCGTCTCCTAGACCAGTTGACCCAGCATCACCAGTTTTTGTGTAAATTTTCGTTAATCGATTGCCCATATTTTTTTTCGTTCCAGATCAAAGGTTATTTAAATTCATGCTCACAATGGTACCTATGAAGCATTATTTTTTCACATCTAACTTACTTTTCAAGCTCAAGTTGGTTTTGCTCGATTTGAAGATACCGATACATTACGTTATTTGAATGATGCTCACTGTACAGACCCCATTCCGAAAACTGAGTTAAACCACCGTTCTGAGTTGCGCTTAATAGGTCTTGGTTGCTGCTGTAAAGGTTTGTGGTGCTGATGTCTAGTGCCTCTAGGTAGGATAGAGAATCATCAATGGCAGCTTTCTTAAGTATCGGTCCGATTCCCGGAATGATAAATGAGATCGGCAGGTCCCGGAGGAGTTTGAGTGACTTTTTCCACGCACCCAAATTCGCGTCCTTGATGCTAGGAACGATGCTACTGAAGACAGCATCTCCGGAAAAAAGAATCCCTGATGGAGCGTGATAAATCATTAGAGCGCCTTTTGAGACGGTATCACCGTGGTTTATTATCACAATATCTTTGAGAGGTAAGTGGGGCAAAAATTTCATTTGGGCAATGTTTCTTGGAGTATCTACTTGGGTTTGGTGCATTTCGTTACCCAGGGTTTCTTCTAAATACCTGATGCAAGTAATGCATCGTTCGTTCATCTGAATGACTGTTTTGGGGTGAGCATAGGTGGCTACTCCCGATCTGTTTAGGCTGGATGCGCCGAGTGCAAATTTTCGATCACCTTGGAGCACAATAGCTTCTAGTGTTTTTTTGTTCGATATATCATTAACCTGCCTTAAAATTTGTTTCGCGTGATTATGAGAAATCCCTGTATTGATGATGACGCCGCTCTGAGAGGTCTCGATAAAACCTACGTTAGCAATTCTTCCTTTATTTTCTGTATTAACGGTGTACCCGGTACCTAGAAAGACCCATACTTCGTTGTCTAGTTTTAATGCTTCTGCTGACGCGACATAAGCAGGCATAAATAAAACGAATAACAGAGTATTCCGAAGATTTTTTTTAGTCTTTTGACAGCTATTTATTGAGTAATTTATTATTTTTTTCAAGACTGTAGCCTTTTTAACCAAATCTAGTAATTTATAAATGATGCATACAATCAAATTCGCACTAACTTTTGTATTTCAGATTCTACTTGTATATGCACTTAGTAACCGAGTAGCGATCGCGGATGAGGTTTCGGATCTTTCGAGCTATCAAGTTCAAGAGATTACTTCAGGAAACTATGTCCATGTGGGGAATTTCCCACCACAAGACACGCATAATCATGGCGATGTCGCAAATATCGGTTTTATCGTTGGCTCAAAGTGTGTTGCAGTGATCGATACAGGAAGTTCTATCCAAGTTGGGTCATTACTGAAAGACGCTATCCATAAAGTTACAAGCCTGCCTATTTGCGTTGTAGTTATCACGCATGTTCATCCTGATCATTTGTTGGGGCTTAATGCGTTTGCAGAAGATCTCACGGTAACCGTTTACGGCCATCATCGATTACCCAAGCAAATACGAAAAAGATCTAAATATTATCTGGAGATGTTGCAGCGGGATTTGGCGGTCGAGGATATCGGTAGCCATGCTATTGATCCCTCGCGGATAACTACCGTGGACAGTTTTCTCACCATTGATCTAGGTGATCGAGTGATTGAGATTCAGGCTTGGGATTATGCGCATACCGATCATGATGTGACGGTTACTGATGTGTCGACAGGTACTTTTTGGGCTGGTGATTTAGTTTTTTCAAAACATGTGCCAATACTTGATTCAAATGCCCGGCAATACGATCAAGTATTAAAAAAGCTCCAGTCTCTTGATGTCAAGCACTATGTTGTTGGTCATGGTCCTTTGGATAGGCCATGGCGCGATTTAGTTACCGAGCAGCGACGTTACCTCGACGTTCTGATGTCAGGGGTTAGGACTGCTATTGATACCGGTGTATCGTTAATGGACGCAGTAAATACTGTAGGATGGGATGAACATGATCGTTGGTTAAATTTTGAGCTATACCACCGTCGAAACGTGACAACGACTTACACAGACTTAGAATGGGAAGATTAGCTATGACAAAGATTAGTTTTATTCAAAAGAGCCTATTTTTCCTAGGAATGACAATTCTTTGCGTAAGGATGTCATGTGCCACCCCATTCCCTGAACCAGATCATGCCAACGTTCCAGAGTGGCTTGTCATTAAAAATTTGATGTTTGGCGATCGTGAGATAAAGGACGGGAGTAATGATGTGCTCGCTCTGTACCTTAATTCTCAGTTAGATGATTCTTCGACGGTACCGATTATGGTTAACGCGTTAATGGATCAAACCGATGACGCTTTTATTGAAACGCTATATCTTATTATCGATCGTAATCCCATTCCCACTGCAGGTGTTTTTCGTTTTCATCCAGACGCGGGAAAAGTTAAGTTAGAAACGCGTTTGCGTTTTGAGAAATTTAGCTTTATACGGGCAATCGTTGAAACCAACACGGGGGATCTTTATATGGACCAGCGTTGGGTGCAAGTCAGTGGAGGCTGTTCGGCGCCATCTGGGAAGAATGCTGACGACCCATTGCTCGGAAAAGTGCGCTTTCGTATGGAGGACCAATTAAGACTTAATGAGCCAAATTTGGTGCAATTTCAAATTAAGCATCCCAATGAATCTACACTTGCTTCAGACCTCGAGCCTGGATATTCGGCGCGTTTTATAGACAAAATTTCAGTTGAATACGACAGAAAACCAATTATGACCGGAGATGTTAATTTTTCGCTATCAGATAATCCTATATTTAAATTCTACTTTTTCCCGAAAACTGCTGGCACTCTGTCGGTGATGGCGAGAGATACACATGACACGATGTTTACCGAGTCTATGGAAGTCGGGCATGGGAAGTGATGGTCGACTATAAAGCAGCCATTGACTCCCGGAGGGCGATCCGATAAAGTTTTGCTGGGAATTTTACAGGGGACAGAGACGTGCAAAATATTACTAGTTTTTTGAGGACATCGTTACTTATGATTGTTCTTGCAGTGCCCTCGGCGTTCGCTGCTGGCGATCCAGAGGCTGGGGCGCAAATAAACGCTCAATGTCAAGGTTGTCATGGGATTATAGATTTTAAAGCCGCTTACCCTAAGGTTTATTCGGTTCCTAAAATTGGTGGGCAGAATTATGATTATATTGTGTTGGCTCTTAAGGCTTACCGAGATGGTGATCGTACGAACGAAACGATGCACGCAATTGCATCCAGTTTGAGTGACCAAGATATCGACGATCTAGCAGCTTATTATTCGCCTACTGACTGAGTTTTAGGCTTTTAGATTTGATGGCGATGGGTCAAACCTAGTTTCAAGAAAAAGGAAATTTTAAAGATGTTCAACCGATTTATAAAAACTTTTGTAGTTTTAGGGATGTGTCTAGGTTGGTCAGCTCAGGCTGAGGATGCGGCTCCTAGAGATGCAGCAAAAATCGTAGGCGAGGTGTGTGTGGGTTGTCATGGCCAAGATGGTAACGCCATGGTGATGGGCGCGCCAAAGCTGGGTGGTCAGAAGGCCGATTACTTGGTGAAGGCGTTAATGGATTATAAATCCGGCGCGCGTAACAACGCTATTATGGCGGCTTTTTCGGGCGGGCTATCTCCGGCTGAGATGAAAGCTATAGGTAAGTATTTTGAAGGTCAAAGCAGTACGCTTTCGGTTCCGAGATAACGGTCCATAGGCTAGAGTGAAGCAAAAAAGCCCCAAACCTTGGGGCTTTTTTTATGAATTTGATTTGTGCTTAAATTCGCACAAATCGACTATGATGCAATACTCGCAATCAGGCGTTCGTGCTTTGCAAACGTATCGACCATGAAGCAATATCCAGTGATGAGCATTTCTTAAGAACTCTTTAGGTGTGTTTTTCATTAGACCTTGCTCTACGGCGTTGACGTTTTTTCCCGCAGCAATTTTTGTTCTATTAGAAACCCTAAAAATATGAGTGTCTACAGCAATTGTTGCCTCCCCGAATGCGGTATTAAGCACTACATTGGCGGTTTTGCGGCCAACTCCTGGGAGAGATTCGAGTGCGCTTCGATCTCTTGGTACTTGACTGTTATATCTTTGGATTAATAGCTGACAGGTTGCAGCGACGTTTTTTGCTTTTGTGCGGAAGAGTCCGATACTTTTAATCTCTTCCGTGATCCTCAAAACGCCAAGGCTAGATATTGATTCTGGAGTGTTGGCTATTTTAAAAAGCCGTTTTGTGACTTTATTGACGCTCGTGTCTGTTGCCTGCGCCGATAACATTACAGCTATCAGGAGTTCGAAGTTAGTTTTATATATTAACTCTGTAGTGGGGTGTGGGTTTTTTGCTGCTAGGCGTGTGAAAATTTCAACTCGTTTTTTTTTATTCATATTTGAGCCACTCTTGAATTTGTAGTTCTCAAGTATTTGAGGCAACAATCAAGCGTTTGCGGGCTATTTTCATGGCTGTTGCAATTTGTTTTGCTTTGTCTTGAGTCAACCTCGGATTGACGGCATCATTGGTTATCTTCTGAGCATGGTCCCTAGATGACTTTTCTTTTCTCAGCTGTTTGATTTCGTATTTTCCTTTCCATAATTCTGAACGCTTATTTTGACTCAACCTCATAAGCTTAAGACTTGATGGTTTGTTTTTTTCAATGGCGTGATTTAGCGGGACTATCTCGATACAATTAGTCGGACATGGAGGTAAGCAAAGCCCGCAACCAGAACATAGTGAGTTCAGAACGGAGTGCATTCGTTTGGCAGTACCCACAATGGAGTCTATTGGGCAGGCATCGATGCACAGCGTACATCCAATACAGAACTGCTCATCTATGACTGCTGTGGAGTGTAAATCCGTAGCTTGAATGTTGGAGTCGAGAGTGACTACTGTTTTTTTCGTTATTTCGGCTAACTGTTGGATTACGTGTGCTCCACCTGGAGCGCATCGATTAATGTTTTCCTTTTCCTCAGAAATTGCCTGCGCATAAGCGTGACAGTCCTTATACCCACAACTTTTGCACTGCGTTTGCGGCAAAATTTGATTGATTTTATCGGTAAATTTTGTCGAGAGCATAAGAGTTATTGTTGAGGTCGCCATTATGCGCGTTGACGTTTTTCGCGGCAGATTATTTGTGCACAATCCTTAATAAGCTTAGGGCCGCTGTAAATTAAGCCAGAGTATATTTGAACAAGTGAGGCTCCCGCATTGATCTTATCCAGTGCATCTTGAGGTGTAACAATGCCACCAATCCCTATTATGGGAATTGAGCCCTGTGTTAAGTTCGATATCTTTTCGATAATGCGTGTTGATATCTGAGTTAATAAACCACCGCTTAAACCTCCAGTTTCGGATAAATTTTTTAATTTTATATCCGGTCTCTGAATCGTTGTATTTGTTGCTATGATGCCGTCGAATCCATAGTCTTTTACTGCTTCAATGATCTTTTCTAATTGATAATTATCCAGATCCGGAGCAATTTTCACGGCGATAGGCTTGATTGTGCCATGTGCCTTTTGAAGTACGGAGCGCGTGGCGCGGATATGGTCAAGGAGCTTTTGCAAGTTTTCGCTTTGTTGCAAGTCTCTTAGGTTTTCGGTGTTTGGCGAGGAAATGTTGATTGTTATGTAGTCAGCGAGTGGGTAGACCTTCCGTAAGCAATACTCATAATCAAGATGAGCTTCCCCTATTGGTGTATCTTTGTTTTTGCCAATATTTATTCCGATAACACCATTTCTTTTTGAGCTTTTTACTTTGTCGATGAGGTAATCAACACCTTTGTTGTTGAAGCCTAGTCGGTTTACTAAAGCGTTAGATTCTGGAATTCTGAAAAGTCTTGGTTTTTGATTACCTGCTTGCGACCTTGGTGTGACGGTGCCCAGTTCGATAAACCCAAACCCTAGATTTTGTAAGCAGTTTATAAAATCGCCGTTTTTATCTAAACCTGCAGCAAGCCCTACTTTATTTCTAAAATTTAAGCCCATCACTCGTGTCGGGTCTGTTACGAACTTTTTAGTATTGGATAATAATCCTAGAGCATCAGCGGTTTTTAGGCTAAGCAGAGCAAGGTCATGCGCCTTCTCTGGGTCTAACTGAAAGAGGGCTTTTTTTGCAATTTCATAGAGGATAGAAGACATTTTTTTTGAACGTTATAAAGATTCTAATGGAAGCCAACGGTCTTGAATCAATGCTTCTAGAGGCCGGAATTTTTTTTTGTAGGACATTTTTTTGCTGTCCTTGATCCAATACCCGATATATAGGTACCGCAGTCCTAGAGCTTTACATAGGTCTAATTGCCAGCAAATACTGTAGGTGCCATAACTGGCAGATTTGTCTGCTATATCGAAGAATGTATAGACTGCCGATATTCCATCTAGCAGTTGATCAATTATGCTGACAGCAACGACTTGATTACCATCGCGAAACTCAACCAGTTTCGTATCTACATTGCTTTGAAGTAGAAAGTGTCGGTACTGTTCTCTGCTATCTTGATCCATTCCTCCTCCGTTGTGTCTAGCGCTTTGATATTTTAGATAGAGATCGTAGTGTTCAGTAGAGTTTTTTAGTTCTGTCATGGTCGTCACTAAGCCGGCATGCCGGCTGACAGCCCTCTTTTGCGATCTAGATGGTGTGAACCGCTCGGCATCAATTCTGACCGGGATGCAGGCGGAGCATGAGTCACAAGTTGGGCGATAGGTAAAGGCTCCGCTTCTTCTAAATCCAATGCGTACTAGATCCGAGTAGATAGTTGCATCTATGCTTTGGCTAGGCGTTGCTACTTGCGACCTAGCAAGTTGATCAGAAAGATAGCTACATGCGTAGGGGGCAGTTGTATAAAACTGGAGTTGATTGTTAGGAAGATCACGGAAGTCACTCATGACTAATTGTCCCAAATATGAGTTGAGCGAGCAATGATCGTGTCAATTGGCTGTATGAGTTCAGATAGCAGAATCTCAAATTGTTCTCGCCCTACCGTTTCGGCTCCCAGTGATTCGAGATGAGCCGAATGTACTTGGCAATCAATTAATTCCACGTTATTAGCAATTAGTGTATCCGCAAAAGTCATTAAAGCAATTTTGGAGGCATCAGATACAATAGAGAACATAGATTCCCCAAAAAATACGCGACCGATACACACACCGTAGAGCCCACCAACGAGTTCTCCATTCATCCACGTCTCTACTGATTTTGCAATCCCAAGATCGAATAGCTTAGTATAGGCGAACAGCATGTCATCTGTTATCCAGCTGTTCATATCCCCACGCCTTTTTGGGCCGCAGTTTTTTATTACCTCTTCAAATGATTGATTGATCGTCACCTCAAAAACTCTTTTTCGTAAAGTTTTTTTTAAAGATCGAGATTTTTTTAAGAGCTTTGGATGCATTACGAGTCTTGGGTTTGGTGACCACCAGAGTATTGGTTGCTCACTGGTGAACCAGGGAAAGATTCCTAAGCTATAAGCCCGCAGTAAAGTTTGGGGAGATAAATCGCCTCCAATTGCAAGAAGACCGTCGGGATCTTGTAATGCTGTATTGGTTGGGGGGAAGGGGTCTCCAGGATTTAAAACAGGCACCATTTCTAAGTTTAAAGCGTTGAATTTTTACTGACTAAGCCACATGCAATGACTTGGTCAGACCCATTATCCTTTTGCTTGAGTGTTAAAATTAAAGACTTTCCCAGAATGCTGTCATGTCGTGGGCCTGTTAACTTTGTTCCCAAAAGGGTGAAGTGAGATACAACTGCACCAGTCTCGTCGGCAACGACATTACCCAGGTTTCCAAGATGTGGTTTTTCGATCCCCGTTAGGTCTAAGTTATGATTGCTAGGCTCAAACGGTTCGCCAGCGCTTCCACCTAAGGGATCTCGACAATCCCCGATTTCATGGATGCGGAGATTGTGTGTGCTGTTTGGTGCTAAGTTTGACAGATAGACTTGTACTTTTAATAAATTCCCATTTTCATAAAACCGAACAGTACCATTGCCTTTTTGCTCATTGATGGGAGCTAAGACGGATACAGCACTGCATCCACATATCAATGACGTCACGATAGCAATAAAAAATTTTGAAGAATAATTAATTTTCATTTTTTTAGTCAAATAATGAAAGAGTAATGGTGCTAATTGCGCTTTGCAAAAATAACCGTTCTATATTTAGAGTAAATTCAATTTTATAATCTGTATGGGCACTTATAATAATACTCCGACAGGAACTACTTTTCAGAGTATTCATATTTAAATCTTTAATGTGTTGAGCGATTATTAACATGCATACCAGCAACAAGCCATCGTTATGGGTTACTAAGTGTTCGAAGCTGCTTCAGGTTGAATCAAAAGTACTCGATTTAGCATGCGGATCAGGTCGGCACGCACGTTACTTGGCCGACAGAGGGCATTTTGTCACAGCCGTTGATAAAGATATCGAATCGTTGACGGACTGCGACACGATCAATCGAATTAATGTGATCGAATTTGATTTGGAGGTTGGTGCTTGGCCTTTTTCAGAGGATAAATTTGATGGAATTATAGTGACAAATTATTTACATCGTCCCACCATGCCCCATATTGTAGAGGGATTATCTGATTCTGGAGTTTTGATTTACGAGACTTTCATGGTGGGGAATGAGTCTTTTGGTCGGCCCAGCAATCCAGACTTTTTACTTCGAACGAATGAGTTGATTGATGTGGTTCGAGAAAAACTGCAGGTGGTGATGTACGAGGCAGGCCCGGTTACGTTGCCAAAACCTGCATATGTTCAACGAATTTGTGCGGTTTCTCGCGATTATAAATTCGGTGAAAGACGTCTGCCTGATAAGTGAATAAGGTAGAATAATAATTCTAAACTAGACGTTATTTTTATTTTGATTTGGAGGTGGCGATGTTGGTCGGAAGCCTTGTTGCTATAGTGACCCCAATGTTTGAGGACGGCAGCTTAGACTACGAGTCTTTTGGGCGTTTGATAGATTGGCATATTGATTGCGGAACTCGTGGGGTCGTCGTTGTAGGTACCACAGGCGAGTCGCCGACAGTGGCCGTGGATGAGCATGCTGCATTAATTGAATATGCAGTCAAGCACGTAGCTGGTCGGGTTCCTGTGATTGCTGGTACGGGCGCTAACTCTACGAATGAAGCTATTGAACTATCGATGCACGCGCAAAAGGTTGGAGCCGATATTAGTTTGTCGGTCGTTCCTTATTACAATAAACCGACCCAAGAGGGCTTGTATAGGCATTTTCGTAAAATTGCCGAGTCAGTTGAAATACCTCAGATATTGTACAACGTGCCATCAAGGACGATCGCTGATCTTCACAATGACACGGTGCTTAGGCTTGCCCAAGTTGGCAATATTATTGGTATCAAAGATGCTACCGCGGACATGGGAAGAGGCGCAGATTTGATTAACAGGACTCCAGAGGATTTTATTGTTTATAGTGGTGACGACGCTACGTTCATGGCTCTGATGATGCTCGGGTCGCAAGGGGTGATTTCAGTTACTGCTAATGTGGTCCCTAAGGCAATGCAATTGATCTGCGACGCCGTTTTGGCAGGCGACTATCATCAAGCTAGATCTTTAAATGATCAACTGTCACTCTTAAATACTAATTTATTTGTGGAAGCGAATCCGATCCCCGTTAAATGGCTGCTCCAAAGTATGGGGAAAATTCGTGGTGGCATTAGGCTTCCTCTAACGAATTTGGATGAAAAATTTCACCAAAAAATGCTCGACTCCCTAACTCACGCAGAAGTTGGGCGTTGAGGCAGAAAAATTAATTATAAAAAAATGGTAAAAGATCCGATCATGAATTTCCATTATCTACAAAATTTAGTTTTATGTTCCCTAATCGCTTGTTTTCTTGCTTCTTGCGGCACAGTTTCAGAAAAGAGGAAAGTTGACTATAAGTCTGCAGGGGTAGGCTCTCGAACAGAACCCTTAGTCATTCCGCCAGAGCTTGGTTCGATTGAACAAAGTGACCGCTATGCTATTCCAGGCGATAAGGAGACGACGTTCTCCAAATATGCAGAGGAAAAAGGCTCAGGAACTATTCAGGCGACAACGACACTTTTGCCGACTGTTCCAGATGTCAGTATTGGTAGAGAGGGCACATATCGATGGTTAATCGTCGACCGACCTGTGGAGGAAATATGGCCGGTGATTGCGGAATTTTGGATGATGAAGGGTTTTTTGATTGTAGATCAATCTCCAATTACGGGAATTATCGAAACAGATTGGGCAGAGGAAAACACTGAAAAAGGCTTAACTGGGTTCAAGGAGTTCGTTCAAAACATCTTTTCTAGAGCTTACTCTAGCCCCGAGAGAGATAAGTTTTGGACTCGAATTGAACGAGTTAGCGAAGGTGAGACAGAGATTTTCGTAAGCCATAAAGGAATGAAAAAAGTCATGACAATGAGTGGCGATGGCGAGATGATTCTAAACACATGGGCGGATACACCCAGAGAGCCGAATGCTGAGGCTAAGATGTTGTATGAATTAATGTTGTATCTCGGCCTGCCTGAGGAGAAGGTTGCTACCAGCGGAATCTCGGATGAGGCAAAGCCTATGCCCACTTTAATTTCTATAGATGATGAACGCAGTGGATATGCGCTTCTTGTTTCTGATTCTGTTGGGAGAGTGTGGGATCGAGTTGGTATCGTTCTGTTGACTATGGGCGCCTCATTAGAAAAACGGGACGAAGCCAATGGCTTATATTTTGTTAGATATCACGATCCAGATGGGCAAGTGGTGAAAAAGGGCCTTGAGCGACTTAAGTTTTGGAAAGACGTGAAAGCTGCAGAGCCTATGGTGTACCGAATTATGGTGAGTGGTGACAGTCAGGCTACTATGATCACAATTCAGGATGAGAATGGGCAGGCGGTACGCAACGAAACAGAAAAACGTATTTTGCTGGTTTTGCAAGAAAGGCTTGAGTAGGAAAACCTGAGTGACGTTTAAGTTCGCATCGCTTGGAAGTGGTAGCCAAGGGAATGGGCTCATAGTTTCTTCTGATGAGGCCCAAGTGCTAGTTGACTGCGGATTCTCCATGCTTGAAACGGAGAAACGCTTAAGTCGGCTTGATGTAGATGCTACTCAGATTGACGCTGTGATCGTGACTCATGAGCACGGAGACCACGTTGGAGGCGTCGCTGGTTTTGCAAAGAAATATGCATTGCCGGTTTACTGCACGCCCGGTACGTTTTTAGCTAGTCCTAAGTTAGCCAATTTAAATTCATTTCAGCCAATCAAAGGATATGCTTCTTTTAAAATAAAAAATCTTCTGATTCAACCATATCCGGTCCCTCATGATGCGCGTGAGCCAAGTCAGTTTACGATCACCTGTGCGCACGAGAAGCTTGGAATTCTGACAGACTGCGGTTCGATAACGCCGCACATGGAGCTGCAGTTGACAGGTTGTTCGGCACTATTTATTGAATTTAATCATGACGCAGACATGTTAAAGCGTTCTCAGTACCCATTAGCACTAAAAGAACGAATATCGGGACGATTCGGACATATCAGTAATTCTATTGCTGCAAAATTACTTGATCGAATTAAGGGGCCTCAACTGAAGCATGTGGTAGCTGCTCATTTGTCGAAGGAAAACAATGATCCTAGTATAGTTCGTCGTTTGATTGCGGACGCTCTAGGCTGGAGTGAAGACGGGATAGATATTGCAACACAAGAGTTGGGAGTGGATTGGCGCATTGTTGGCCCAGCGTGATAGATTCACGGGCTATTCTACTTTCATCTTTTCGATATACCCTTCTACCATCCACTGGTACAACTTATCAGAAAGAAATTTGTTCTCCTTGATGATTTCACCTTTAATTATTCGTTTATTTGCAAGCTGCTTGATTACAGCTTGATCTGATTTGGGTATTTCAAAGGTAAGTCCAGCTATGAATCCTAGGTTGCCCCGATACAGGAATTTAATTGCCGGATGAATTTGGTAGGAGAAGTTTGTTAACTGCGATAGGAAGTTTTTCTTTGACTCTGGTTTTTTCCGATCATTGCTATGATTAATGTTGAGTTGAGTTAAGAATTCCCCAGCAAATTTTAAGGTATTTTTTTCGGTCCACGTGATTTTGGATATGACTTCTTGGATAGTGGTCAAAAGATCAGTAGGTATCAACCCGGGAAGGTTCGTGGCTTTACGATGTTTATCTTGAAAAAAACCCGACAACTCAAGTTGGATATCTAAATAGTGAAGAAATTCACTTTTTATGTGATCAAAATTGGGAGCATGAAATCCTATGGAATAGGTGAAGCAGGGCTCTAACGCAATCCCATGGTGACTGAAGTTTGGCGGGAGGTAGAGCATGTCTCCGGTTTGGACTACACACTCCCCCTCTGGCCTGAATGATTTGAGTATTCTTAGATCGTCATGAGGTAGGATTTCCCTTGAGCCTGGTTCAGACACTTGCCAGCGTCTTGATCCGTCGCCTTGAAGTAAGAATACGTCGTAGGAATCGAAGTGCGGTCCAACGCTTCCCCCAGGGGTCGCGTAACTGACCATGACATCGTCAAGTCTGGCATATGGCATAAACGAGAATAAACCGAGTAATTTATTCACCTCGGGATGTGCGTGATTGACACCTCGCACTAATAAAGTCCAATTTTCATGAGGTAAGTCATGCAGCATTTTTTTTGTCATTGGACCATAGATTACGCGGTACTCAGATTGGTCGCGGACGACTAAGCGTGCCGAGCACATGGGGTTTTGCGAAAGCTCTAGCAAGTCATCTAGGCTTAATAACCAATTACCAGTTGCTACTGAATTAGGAATTAGAAGTGGGGTCTTTTGCCAATGTTGCTTTAGAAACTGATTCGGAGTGAGGCCGCCAAGCAGGTTTTTATATTGCATATTTAATAAGTTAGTGTGGGGATTTTCGTGAGCGAATCTTTTCATGTAAGCCTTGATTATGTGTCAAGAGGATTAATTTTGTATGCTATTACTTTTTGTTTATTTGTTTTTGGAGTTTTTATGAAGATTGGAAAAGATACAGTAGTTTCTCTGGCCTATGAGCTATTTGATTTAGATGGGAATTTAATTGAGAAAACATCCGAGCCCATTGGGTATCTTCATGGCGGATATCAAGGGATTTTTGAAGTGGTTGAAAAATCGTTGGATGGAAAATCTGTTGGCGATGCGGTTGACGTAAAGCTAGATCCAGCTGAAGCTTTTGGTGATTATGACGAGAGCTTGGTTCACCTAGAACCGGCTGATAAATTCCCCGGTTCCATAGAAATAGGTATGGAGTTTGAAGGCCATCAAGAAGACGGGCAGAGCAAAACAATTTTTCGTGTGACAGATGTGGCGGATGAAAAGGTGGTGGTAGATGGTAACCATCCTTTGGCTGGTTTGGGTCTGATGTTCAAATGTAAGATAGAAAGTATTCGTGCCGCTAGTGCAGAGGAGCTTGCTCACGGGCATGTCCATGGTGCTGGCGGCCATAACCATTAAGGTCAAAGTCAGCACTGAACTGCTGTCTTTCTTACCTTTTTCCACCTGTTAATTTATTAATAAGGGTTGATAACGTAGCTTCTTGGGAGAATTTCCAACTGGCAAATGCTATAGCTAAAACCGAAAAAGTACCAAGCATCAATGTATCGACTAAGAGAGGGAAATCTGCACTGACGTTGTTGATATCAATCGAATGTTTGATTAGATCGACGCCGTAGGTAAAAGGATTTGCAACAGCGACCCAGTGTAGGACGATTGGTAAATTTTTAACAGGATAAAGTGCGCCACTAAGGAAAAACACGGGGAAGATCACGAAATTCATGATCGCGGCAAAATTGTCTAGGGACTTTGACACGACGGCTGTGATCAGACCAAGTGCGGAGCATGCTACGGCCGTTAACGTGATGCTGAATATAAACAGAGGCCAATTCAATTGGCTAACGTTAATTTGTTGTAGTGCAAAAAGTAAAATGCATAACATTATTATCTGAACAAGTCCTGCTAGTGTGGATGAGGCAAGTTTGCTTAGGATGATTGCGTAACTTGGCATGGGTGAGATAATGAACATACGCATGACGCCAGATTCTCTGTCGTAAACGGTTGTCAAGGCTGACATCATTGAGCCAAACAATAGTGTCATACCGAGTATCCCTGGAATGATCGCATCTTGGTAATCTTGAGAGTTACCATCGGGCATGATTGAGCCGACACCACCTCCAATGACAAATAACCAGATGAGTGGCCTGACCATTGCAGAGAGCAATCGTGATTTTTGTCGGAAGGTTTTTTTGAGTTCTCTATCGAGTACTGACTTCAAGGCTATGAGCATTAACTTGTTCCTTGACCTTTGCTCGACAACCATATGAAAACGTCATTCAAGTTAGATTTTCGGACACTGATTATATCTGCGCTGTCACGTAACGTGGCCTGTATCTGCTCAACTTGATTGGGCTGCGGTTTGTGTACTCGGATCAGGAGAGTTCTCCCGTCTAGCATATAGTCTTCAGCACTTAGCTTAAGTGTCTTAATGTAATCCTCAGCATTTGACCCAGAAACCTCAACGATAGTCTTGCCCAGTTGTTCAATAAGTTCTTCTGGAGAACCTTCTGAAACCAGTTTACCCAACTTAATGAAGGCTACATTATCGCAAGGTGCTGCTTCTTCTAAGTAGTGAGTAGTCAAAACTACGGTGAGTTTATGATCGTCGATTAGGTTTCTAATGAATCGCCATATTCTTCTTCTGCTCGGCAGGTCCAATCCTACGGTCGGTTCATCTAAAAACAACACCTTGGGGGAATGCAGCACCCCCCGAATGATGTCGACTGCTCTACGCATGCCGCCGGATAGGCTTCCGACTGATGCTCGTTTTTTTGATTGGAGCTCAAATAAATCGAGTAGCGAATTTATTCGTGTTTTGATCGCACTCTTATTGATCCCGTGAAGTCCTGCGCAGAAATATAAATTTTCTTCAATGGAGAGCATTCTATCGAGAGCTGATTCTTGAAAGACAAGGCCTATATCTCGTCTTACTTGTTGTGGATGCGCTGTGACGTCCAATCCGTTGATTGTTATTGAACCGCTCGTTGCCTGAAGGAGCGTTGAGAGCATGTGTATTGATGTTGTTTTTCCCGATCCGTTAGGACCGATTAAACCAAAAAACTGGCCTTGCGGGATATCCAGGTTTAACTGATCTACAGCGATTTGGTTGCCGTAGGTTTTTGTGAGGTTATTTGCCAGGATCATTCTGTGAGGTTCAATTTTGATTTAATTTTATCAACTCAGTAGGCAAAGCAATTAATTAGATCTCCTGGGCGATCAACGCTTTGGAGTTTTTATCGTCTCTGAAGAAAATGATAGGCTTCACGTCTACTGCGGGCGCTTGTGGCTTCTGCGCTAGTTCCACCGCCTCTGTGATGATATTGTGGTGAGGCGATTTGTCGCAGACTGGATCGGTATTGGTCGCATCTCCTGTTAACTGGAATGCTTGGCAGCGACATCCTCCAAAGTCTTTTGTTCGTTCATCACAACTACTACAGGGTTCTTGCATCCAAGATTCACCTCGGTACGCATTGAAAGCAGGAGACTCATTCCAAATCCATCCCATATCATTATCTCTAACGTTAGGGAATGTTAAGCCAGGCAACATTCTGGCTTCATGACAAGGAAGTGCTAAACCATCCGGTGCAACGTTTAGGAACACAGACCCCCAACCATTCATACAGGCTTTCGGTCGGTTGGAATAGTAATCCGGAACGATAAAATACAACTTCATTTTGTTACCAATTTTTTCACGGAATCGATTCGTTGTTTCTTCCGCTTTTCGGAGTTGCTCCGCACTCGGCATTAGATATGCTCTGTTCTTTAAGGCCCAGGCATAATATTGACTATTCGCAAGCTCTACGTGATCCGCACCCATAGCCTCAGCCATCTCAAGAATTTGGCCAATGTGATCTATGTTTAAGCGATGAAGTACGACATTAAGGACCATCGGGTAGTCGTGTTCTTTAATTAGTTTCGCAACCTTCGATTTTAATTCAAAGGTTTTCGTGCTGGATAAGAAGTCGTTGAGTTCCTTTGTGGAGTCTTGGAACGATAATTGAATTTGACCCAGACCACCCTCTTTAAAAGCGGCAATACGCTTTTCAGTTAGTCCGATGCCCGATGTCAACAAATTAACGTAGTAGCCCATCTTAGTGCCTTCTTCGACCATGATTTCTACGTCGTCTCGCATTAGTGGTTCCCCACCAGAAATTCCCAGCTGTACAGCTCCGAGCTCACGAGATTGTTTAAATACTTTCAGCCAATCTTCAGTCGAGAGTTCTGACTTGAATGTGGACGCGTAATCTAATGGGTTGTAACAAAATACGCAGTGGAGCGGACACTTATAAGTTATCTCAGCATTAACCCAAAGTGGTCCCTTGGGTTGGTTAGTTTGTACGGATCCAATTTTTTTCATATGCGTGCTCCAAAAAGTCTAAAACGTCATTTTTGAGATCAATTCCCGGGAACTGCTCCTCTAAGTGAGCAATAATCATGTCAACGCTCTTTGATCCATCGATTAACTTCATGATCTCTCCTGAGCTACCAGGAAGCTTAATGAGTCCCTCTGGATATAGCAAAACGAAGGACTCTTGAGCCGGTTCCCACTGAAATCGAAATTGTTTTTCCAGCGAGAGAAGCTGATCTCGCGCAAGTGCATCTAAGCTCATTTTTGCATTCTTTCTATCGCGCCTAGGTTATCTGGTCCGATGCCGTATGTGACGTGTATGGCATCAAGCATTGTCCATAGAACATCAATCTTAAACTGCAGAATATTAAGCGCTTCTTGTTGCTCCTCTAGAGTTTTATAATATTCCAACGTTACTCTGAGCCCATGCTCGACGTCGCGTCTTGCCTCAGAGAGGCGTTTTCTGAAATATTGATAGCCTTCTATTTCGATCCAAGGATAGTGCTCGGGCCAAGAATCCAAACGTTTTTTATGAATAGTTGGTGCAAATAATTCTGTTAAGGATGAGCAAACAGATTTCTGCCAAGGTGATTTTTTGGCAAAATTAACGTACGCATCAACGGCAAACTTCACTCCTGGTGTTACGTGTTCTAGGGAAACTATATCCTCTCGTTTGAGACCTACGGCTTCGCCTAGTGCGACCCAAGCCTCAATACCGCCTTCATCATCGCCAATGCCGTCATGGTCTAGAATTCTTTGAATCCAAAGTTTTCGGTGCTCTTTATCTGGCATATTCGATAAGATTGCGCCGTCTTTGATCGGTATCATTATCTGATAGTAAAAGCGATTTAAAACCCATCCTTGCACTTGTTCCTTCGTGCAGCCACCGCTATTCATCGCGATGTGGAAAGGATGATGTATGTGGTAACTCTTATCTTTAGCTCTGAGCTTTTTTTCAAATTCTTCAGTTGACCAGGGTGTATTGCCTTTCGTGCTCACAGAAAACCTCTCTTAAATCTTAATATGGATTAGACGACGAAATCCATTCCGTCATAAGCAACGTCAATGTTCTCTTTTTTGAGTAGTTGGCGTTGTTCCGAGTCCTCTTTCAAAATAGGATTCGTATTATTGATGTGTATAAGAACTTTCTTTTCAGCTGGCAGTGGCCTTAATACTTCGATCATGCCGCCAGGGCCAGACTGCGGCAGATGTCCCATATCAAGTGACATCTTATCGGCAATACCGAGTGATTTCATTTCGTCATTTGTCCAGCAGGTACCGTCAACAAGAAGGCAATCAGCAGATTGCATAAATGGCTTAATGTGCGATTCAATCTGTCCGAGCCCTGGAGCATAAAATGTTTTTTTCCCAGTTTTTGTATCTTCGAGCAAAATACCAAGATTATCGCCTTCATGAGGGTCATGCCGATGTGGCGAGTAGGGCGGAGCTTTACTAGACAATGGAATAGCTCTGACTTTGATATCGGAGATACCCTCTGGTTCGAAGGAGTTTCCTTCTTCTGTTGAAATTTGATGCCAATTAACGCCGCAGTAATGTTCCAGGATTTTGAAGATCGGATTTCCAGTGGTAAGGTCTTCGTAAACCATATCCGTACAGTAAATATTGAGCGGCGTTTTAGATTCTCGGAGCATGAACAGACCTGTCGTATGGTCTATTTGGGCATCTAAAAGCACGATAGATCTGAATGCTGTATCGCGAATTGATCGAGCCGGTTGTGACTCAGGAAACTGCTGAAATTGAGTAAGGATATCTGGAGAGGTATTGAATAACAGCCAATCAACATCATTACTACTGACTGCGATAGATGATTGGGTACGACGTTTCGCATTGATCGTTCCTTTGCGTACGCCATCACAATTGGGGCAATTGCAGTTCCATTGCGGAAATCCACCACCAGCTGCCGAACCAAGAACTCTTACTCTCATGCTGATTACTCTCTTTTTTTGTTTACACTACTTAAATAAGGAAAGCCCCTGAAACAGGGGCTTTCCTTCACATACATTCGAAACAGAAATTATCTGTTTGCGATGTACATGGTGACTTCGAAACCGAAACGCATTTCGGTATACTCAGGCTTTGTCCACATGTTAAATACCTCCTAAAAAGTTTTAAAACGGACTAGTTACCAACCTTTCAGTTGATTCCTAGCCGCCATATCGCTACAGTTTCATCCTTACTCACAATGCGAGTATTTCAGTAACTTTAGTTTTATGACAACGAGAGTGTGACGGTCTTGCCAGTGATACTCTGCAGAAAATTCAGCAAATCGTTCTCATGATTATCATTAGTTTGGAACCGTATGAATTGACGGTTTGGGATTACATCGGGAAGTATTCGAGGCGTTTGATAGACTAATGTCAATTGCAAGCATAAATAGCTATAACAGTGGAATGCTATGGGGCCTCCTGGCATCTGCGCTGCTGCACGTGCTAGTAGTCGTCACGTTGCCAGGATTTAAAGTTAGCCTCGAGGATCAGAAGGACTTCTTAACGGTTCAACTTGACTCGGCTTCTAAGCCTGACTCTGAGCTGATTGAACCCGTTGAGCTAGAGCCAGAAAAGGTGACGAAACCGGTCATTCCATCACCCTCAGAGGCATTAATGCCCTCGAGACAAAGCATTCAGCCGCAGAGACAGCCTACGCCGGGGCCGACTGCCATAGTTCCGCCTATTCCTAATGTGCCGCGACAGAGAGCTTCTGAGAATATACCAGTGGTTCAAGCCCCTCAAAGGACATCTTCAGTGATAGTGCAACAACCACCAATAGAAAATCCAATTAGGCGTGAGCCGACGAGTCCTCGATCTCCTACTCCTCGGACTGTGACTCCGGTTGTACCCGTTACCCCGGTTGTACCCGTTACCCCGGTTGTACCCGTTACCCCGGTTGAGCAGGTGGTAGCTCCAGTTGAGCAGGAGGTAGCTCCAGTTGAGCAGGTGGTAGCCCCGGTTGAGCAGGTGGTAGCCCCGGTTGAGCAGGTGGTAGCCCCGGTTGAGCAGGTGGTAGCCCCGGTTGAGCAGGTGGTAGCCCCGGTTGAGCAGGTGG
>CAJXOL010000038.1 GCA_913057675.1 uncultured Pseudomonadota bacterium
GAGATTTCTGCCTGTCTCGTGGGCTCGGAGATGTGTATAAGAGACAGGTACCAATATTGCCGGATCCTATAATCGCTGCTTTGACTTTTTGTGTCATCTACCCCCCCGTGATTTCTTTGCTACACACTGCCCGAAGAAATAGCTCCGAAAATCGTTTATCCAGGACACCCTGCAAAGACGTACGTTTTGAGACATTATAATCACGTATACATGTTTCTGTAAGATCGCTCTAGAGATTTGAATAGCGTTAAAACATAATATCTTCTATCAACTAAATACAAGGTTATCATCATGAATCAATTAGACATGAAGGGTAGAACTGCGATTGTGACTGGAGGCGCCTCTGGCATTGGAGAGGCAACGGTTAATAGAATGATCTCTTCTGGCGCAACCGTGGTCATTTGGGATGTGCAAACAGATAAATTTGCAAATTTCGAAAAAGAATCCCAATGCATCACAGTCAACATTGCCGACGAGACCGACGTGCATCGTGCGCTTAAGGAAACACTCGAATCTCACCCGAAGGTCGACATTCTAGTTAACTCAGCTGGTATTAACGGGGTCAATGAAGTCTTGCACAAGTACCCCACTGACGTATGGAAACAAGTGATCGACGTTAATCTAATCGGTGTTTTCCTTGCCTGTAAAGCAATCGTGCCTCACATGATTGAAAATACATATGGACGAATCGTTAACGTATCTTCCGTAGCAGGCAAAGAAGGGAACCCAACTGCTTCGGCTTACTCGGCCTCAAAAGCTGGCGTCATTGCGCTGACGAGGTCTCTAGGTAAGGAACTTGCCACATCAGGTGTGCTCGTAAATGCCGTTACACCAACGACTGTCGACACACCACTTCTAGAAACGGTATCGCAAAGTCATATCGATTATATGAAATCAAAAATCCCTATGGGGCGACTCGGAACAGCGGAGGAACTCGCATCCTTGATAACTTGGCTGTGCACTGAAGACTGTTCATTCAGCACAGCTGCCGTATTTGATGCCTCCGGTGGCCGAACAACTTACTAATATTTATAGAAAATTAAGGAATCGTCATGAAAATGAAAGCAGCGGTCATCCGTCAAATGGGAGCAGCGCAACCCTATGCAGACTCAAAACCTTTAACTATTGAGGAAGTAGAAATTGCCCCCCCCCAAGAACGCGAACTTCTAGTGCAAATCAAAGCAGCCAGTCTCTGTCATTCAGATTTATCAAGCGTGAACGGTAACAGACCGAGGCCGACACCGATGATTCTTGGTCACGAAGCTGCAGGTATTGTCGTTGAGTGCGGACCGGGAATCACGGACATTGAAACTGGAGACCACGTAGCGTTGATATTCGCCCCGAGTTGTGGTGAGTGCATTTCATGCAAAGAGGGCCGGCCGGGACAATGTGAGCCCGGACAACAATCCAACGGTGCCGGCACGCTCCTTGGAGGAGGCATTCGCCTCAGCCAAAATGGCGAGCCGGTCTACCACCACGTGGGCGTGTCCGCATTTGCCGAATACTGCGTGGTAAATCGAGGTTCTCTCGTAAAAATTGATAAGAGCCTACCATTTGATGAAGCCGCATTATTTGGCTGTGCGGTGCTGACAGGGGTTGGGGCAGCATTGAATACCGCGGGCGTATTCCCCGGTGCCACCGTAGGCGTTGTTGGCCTAGGCGGTGTCGGCCTTAATGCGTTACTTGGCGCAAAAGTTGCTGGGGCGAGTCAAATCATCGCTATAGATGTGCATGACGACAAACTCGACATCGCAAAGAGACTCGGCGCAACGGCAACCGTAAATGCCAAAGATGAGAAAGCGATTGATAAAGTTAAAGAGTTGACTCAGGGGGGAGTTAATTTCGGTTTCGAAATGGCTGGGTCTGTGCAGGCTATGGAATTAGCATACCGCATCACACGAAGAGGTGGCACGACGGTTACCGCAGGGCTACCTCACCCAGAGGCGCGTTGGGAGTTGCAGCACGTCAATTTAACTGCGGAAGAACGCACTGTGAAAGGCAGTTACGTCGGGTCATGTGTGCCTACTAGAGATGTGCCTCGCTACATTGATTTATATAAACGTGGCATGTTGCCTGTCGACCAACTTTTGAGTGACCATATAAAATTAGAAGACATTAATGAAGGGTTCGATAGACTGCAATCAGGACATACCGTTCGACAAATTATAATGATGTAGCGTGGATTCACACATTGAGCACTGAGAACGCAATTAATACAAATGCAGACCGATACGACCATAGTATCTTAAAGGAATTTGCCTCATCTTTGTTAACAGCCTCAGGAATGGAGCCGTCTAAATCTGCTGTGATCGCAGATGTCCTCGTAGAAGGAGACTTACTTGGACATGACACGCACGGCTTGCAATTACTAGCGCCCTATCTCTCCGATATTAAATCAGGTGCTATGGCGACTCATGGGGAACCACGGGTAATCAGCGACCTTCCAGCTGCCATCGCTTGGGACGGCAAAAGATTGCCGGGAACCTGGCTCACATCCAAAGCGCTGGACCTGGCCATCAATCGGGCAGAAACCTACGGCACATGCACGGTAACGATTGCGGGAGGACACCACATCGCGTGTCTTGCCGCCTACCTCCTTAAAGCGACTGAGAAAAACATGGTCGCAATTATTATGAGTTCCGCCCCTGAGAACAAATCGGTCGCACCGCATGGCGGCAAAACGGGAACTCTGACCCCCAACCCGATCGCGGCCGGGTGGCCGACCAATGATTTGCCTGTCTTGATCGATGTTTCAACCTCCATAACAACAAACGGTATGGTTGGGCGCACAGCGAAGTCGAAAGAAAAGCTAACAGGGCCGTGGCTTATTGACCAAAAAGGACAATCGACCAATGACCCGAGCGTCATGACATCAGAGCCTTCTGGTGCATTATTGCCAATCGGCGGTTTGGAGTATGGACACAAAGGATTTGCGCTCGGATTACTAGTTGAAGCATTAACCCAAGGCTTATCAGGACACGGGCGAGCCGACTTAGTCGAGGCATGGACAGGAGAAGTCTTTCTGCAAGTGTTGAATCCTGTCTTATTCGGCGGTATTAGTCACTTTATGAGGCAGACCAGTTGGGTCACAGAAGCGTGTCTCAACTCAACGCCTATTGACCCAGAATCCCCAGTGCGTATGCCAGGTCAAAAAGGGATAAAAAAACGTCAATACCAAATGAGTCACGGAGTCACACTTCATTCGTCAATCATGCCCGCACTGATCACTTGGTCACACGAAAAAGGGGTGGATATCCCATCCCCGATCAAATAAACGCTGCCGTGTCACAGCCGTATGAATAACCCTCACTGGGAGCAAGGTTTATGGAAATACAAACACTAACAGGCAGGCTTTCTCGACTACATGCTTCGGCCGTGCATGACGTATTAAGACAGTTAGGATGCGATAACTTTGTACTTCCTTCCACGATCAAGCCATTAAATAAGCAACATAAATTAGCTGGACCAATCTTTACAATTGAAGGGCAAATAACTGGCTCTCATACCCCGCACGAAACCTTGATCGAGTGGACATCTTTGCTCTCAAGCATCCCGCAAAATTATGTCGCGGTGTGTCAACCACACACCAGTGAAGTTGCGCTAATGGGTGAGCTGTCTGCTGAAACGCTGCAAAAACGCGGCGTCATCGGATACCTGGTAGACGGTGGTTGTCGCGATGTCGCGATTATAAACGCACTCGATTTTCCTGTTTTTTATTCCTTCAACACACCAAAAGATGTGGTTGGCCGCTGGATTCCAACCAAACTCGGCACCCCGATCATTATCGGTGATTGCTTGATTCAGAAAGAAGACTACATACTCGCGGACGTTGATGGTGCGATAGTAATCCCAAATAAGCACCTAGAGGAAACGATCAACCAGGCCGAATTGGTGTTGCGCACAGAAAGTGCTGTAAGAAAAGCCATCATGACTGGAATGGATCCTAAAGAGGCTTACTTAAAATTTGGAAAATTTTAATCGGTGAGATCAACAGCACCAATTGAACTCCAGAAACTTATAAAAGGTACAAGCAGATAGAATAAATATACTATGGACAAAAATTGTGATCTAGAGCGTTAAAGCTTTTGTAAACATTTAAATTTACGGGGGAATTATGCGGAATTATATTGAATTAATCGTCCGGTTACGCTGGCTCGTTATCGCAGTCATTCTCGGGTTAACGATTTTTTTCGTAAAGAACCTTGGAAACCTGACTGTCATCATTGATCCGAATACTATCGTTCCCCAATCTCATCCTTTCGTATCAACCACACTTAAGATTGAAGAAGTATTTGGGTCACGATACGTTGCAGCGATAGGTGTAACCGCAAAAATTGGGGATGTCTTCCAGCCTGAGATTCTTGCGAAAGTCCAACGAATTACGCAAAGACTTAGCGAGACGCCGCGAGTTGTTCAAACAAACCTGTTATCGGTAGCGGCCAGCAGAGTCAAGGATATAAAAGGTACCGAGGATGGAATGCAAGTCCAACAGATGATGGAGGAAGTGCCGACTTCACCTGAAGGGTTGGCCGCTTTAAAAGAGGCATTACTTCGCAATGATTCCTATATGAATTCGGTTGTCTCAGAGGACTTTAAAACCCTCACAATCCTCGCTGAAGTTAGAGATGCCTCTCCCGAAGATAAAAAGGAAGGCCGCGTCGGGTTTACATATGTCTCGGACCGCATCAATGAAGCCGTTGACCCAGAGCGAGATGACTCGGTAACCATCGAAGTTACCGGGTATCCTCCCTTTATCGCGTTAATTGAAAAATTCGCCGAAAGAACTCCTTTTTTGTTAATGATTGCGATAATCATTATCGGTGTTATTCATTTTGAGGCATTCCGAACCCTACAAGGGTTAATACTTCCATTGGTTACTCCCATAATCGCAGTGATTTGGGCGCTGGGCTTCATGGGACTCGCGAACGTGCCGTTAGATATATTTAATACTTTAACGCCCACGTTAATCCTGGCGGTAGGTGCCGGACACGCAGTTCAACTACTGAAACGTTACTACGAGGAATACAACAATGCCCAACCAAATGGGGCTGAGTATACGAAAACAAAATTCTTCGATGTGAGTCGTATCCTAGGGAAGCTGTCACCCATCATGCTTGGCATTCCAGTCCTGTGGGGGTTTTTCAAAGGATTCCAAACAGGTGAACTCAGTGACGGAGTTTTGGCAACTCTCCAAGTAGGTTCAATTTCACTGATACCGGTTTGGCTATTTTTCCTTTGGGCATCAATACGATTGATTACTTATATTTTCAAGCCGAAAAGTATTGTTGCAGATGACGACAGCATTGCGGCCAATCGCCAAGCTGTAATCGACTCCATCGTAAAAATAGGTCCTGTCATGCTGACTGCAGGCATCGTAGCATCATGTGGATTTTTCTCTTTGATGGTTTTCGACATAGTTTCAATACGAGTTTTTGGTGTGTTTTCTGGTATCGGGATTCTTAGCATCCTGGCAGTTGAAATGACATTTATTCCAGCACTCAGAGCAATTCTCCCGCCACCAAGTCAAGGTGAAACCAATCTAGAGAAGGAAGAAAGAATCTGGGACAGAATCACCGGGTTTTATGCGAGAACTATCCTCGGGCCAAATAGAAAACATATCTTCAGTATTACGGCGGTTCTAATTATTTTTTCTATTTATGGAATGTCAAAGTTAACCATCGAAAGCTCTCTAAAAGGCTATTTCTCACCCGATTTAGAAGTAATGAAAAGCGATCGTTCGTTAAATGCGCGAATGGCAGGTACAAACACCATTTATCTAATGATTGAAGGCGAAGAACAGGACGCTATTAAAGATCCGGCGGTTCTGAAAGCGATGGATAAGTTGGCTCAGTTTATCGAGACCGAACCTAACATTGGTAAGGTTATGTCAATAGCTGAATTCATTAAACAGATGAACAAATCAATGAATGCGGATGATCCTAGCTACTACCGGATACCAGACAGCAGAAATACGATAGCTGAATACCTTTTAATATACTCCATGTCTGGCTCTCCTGGCGATTTTGACGCTTACGTAGACTATGACTACAAGTTAGCTAACATGGTGGTGTTTAGTCACAGCGACAACACCACGGATATGCTTAATCTCTGGAGCAAGATTCAGGATTTCGTTGATAAAAACTTCCCATCAACAGTCACCGTGAATGTTGGAGGAAGCGTTGCTCAAAGTGCTGCTCTAGCAGAAGTTATAGTGAAGGATAAACTGCTTAATATTGCTCAAATTGCTGGAGTAGTATTTTTATTTGCCTCGATAATATTCAGAACTCCGATAGCTGGGCTGCTCGTCATCACTCCATTGCTACTCTCCGTTCTAACTAACATGGGTCTGATGGGCATACTTGGACTGAGTTTAAATATCCCCACAGCCTTAGTATCATCACTAGCTATAGGAATAGGAGCAGATTATGCGATATACATGCTTTTCCGTCTGCGAGAGGAACTGGCGAGCGGCACGGGGGTCGATGAGGCCTTCCACAAAGTGCTTCGTACCGCTGGGACAGCTTGTTTATTTGTAGCAACAGCTGTGGCTGGAGGGTATGCGGTGCAAGTATTCTCGCGCGGATATTACCCACACACTTGGACGGCCTTATTAATAGGCACGGCAATGATTGTGAGCGTTACCGCAGCTCTAACAGTCATGCCGTCTCTGATACTCAAATTTAGACCAAAGTTTATCTTTGATGGAGTAAAAAAATGAGAAAAAATGCAATAAGATTGTCAATCAATATGCTCTTCGTAGCACTTGGAACACTCGTCTGTCTCACGCCGCTCACAAGTTTCGCGCAGTCTGCGGCTGAAATCATGCAAGAGAATTTCGTTGTAACTAAAGTCACAGATTCAGAATCTGAGAGCACATTTATTCTCAGAAATAAAGCTGGAAAAGAGCGAGTGCGTAAGACCTTTGGCACTACCAAACTGAAAAAAAATGGTATTGATAACATGCGAATGACTCGATTTATCGAACCAACCGACGTTCGAGGCATGGTATCGCTGTTAATAGAACAATCTGAAAAAGACGATGATATCTGGCTTTATCTACCCAGCATGAAAAAAGTTAGGCGACTTGTATCCAGTAACAAAAGGGACAGCTTTGTTGGAACTGACTTTTCATATGGGGACGTAATTGGGCACAAGGTTCAAGATTGGGAACATCTCATTGTAGGGGAAGAGCTCATTGACGGTTTCGAGTGCTACGTCATCGAATCAACGCCAAAAAATAAAACCATAGCGAAAAATACTGGTTACTCCAAGCGTGTCTCTTGGATTCAAAAGGAAGCTTATGTCACTCGCAAGGCGGATATGTATAACCTCTCTGGCGCCCTATATAAGCAGATGAGCTTTAAAGATTTACAGCTTGTCGAACCAGAGAAGAATAGGTGGACGGCACGGGAGTTAAGAGCAACTAATGTGATTTCAGGTCACTCAACCATTGTTAAAGTAGACAAGCTAAAAGTAAATGTTGGAGTGAAGACATCCTATTTCACAACACGATATATGGAAAGTGAATGACTCGACAGTTGTTAGCTTTCACATCGAAGCGACTTCAAATTTTCGGAGTCGCTTTTTTAATATTATTTTTAATACTCAATACTCAATCGGCACTATCGCAAGATGATGAACTATTTATTGCTGACGAGCCGTCTTTGATTCCAGACGCAGACCTTGAACTCGAGCGCAGTGATGTGAGTAATCATTGGTATTCGCCAATTAATGAACTTGGAATCACAGGTTCATTACGTGGTGGGTACTGGTCATCAAACCGATTGAATGATAATGAGGGAGACCTAATTACGAGTTCGATATGGCTTACACTCGACAAACGTTTGCGACCCGGTCTCACGCTGTATGCGGATGGCCATATTGACAATCAAGACTCTTTTGGAGGTGAAAGTACCGATCATCGTGTTAAGGAAACCTACGTTCACTTTCGAACAGGGGATTGGGATTACAGGCTTGGGCGTCAAATCATTGCCTGGGGTAGAGTCGATCGAATAAACCCCACTGATAACCTCACACCTCGAGATTTCACGCTATTATCAACTGCGACTGATGAAGAGAGATTCGGGACAGAGGCTGTAAAAATTAGCAAAGTGTTTGGTATGCAATCGAGTCTTACGGCTATTTGGCTTGTAAATTTTAAACCTAACCAACTCCCCCCTGCAAACACGCCTGGATTTCAGTTCACTCATAGTATTCCGAATGATCACAAACAATACGCATTAAAGTTTGATCAATCAGGAGGGGATATTGATTGGTCTATTTCTTACTTCTCTGGCATTGACCTGAATGCTGATTTGGCCATTACAGGAAGATCCGGCACTGACCTTTTAATCGAAAAAAAATATAACGAAGTCGATATTTTTGGTGCTGACTTTGCGACTATCATAGGGTCCACTCGATATGCGGTCGAGGCTGCCTATACGCACACAAAAGATCCATCAGGGCTGAATGACTTTATAAAGAACTCATTCACCCATATTGTCATTGGTCTTGAGCAAGACTTTGGAGGGGACTTAAGTGTTATCACTCAAGGCTTTTATCGTAGCGTTTTTGATTATCAAGATCCTAGAACAATCAGTGATAACTCTCGCAAGGCAGTGGCCTCTCTGAGCGCCCTGGCCAACCATCAACTCGATAAAGACGAATACGGCTTAAGTATGCGCATCGGGAAAAAATGGCTCAACGATACGCTCGAGGCGGAATTTTCTGCTAGTACGCTATTGCAACGACATGGTTATATTGTTCGTCCCAAAATGAGCTATTCCATCAACGATAATTTTAAAGCGATCGCTGGGTTGGAATATTTCGATGGAGCTACTGACACTATTTTTGGGCTTCAGAAGAAAAATAAAACGGCATTCTCGGAGCTCAGATATTTCTTTTAGATCATTCTATTTTATTGTTTAAATTTTCAATTAAAGGATTAAGAACAGGCACTATAAAACCGAATACCAGGAACTTGGACAAATCTTTAAAGTTATCTTTATTCATTGCGTTACTTTAAAAAAATCATTTAAAACAATGATTTAAATTAATAAAATATCTATCAATCAACATGTCCACACGCAATCTGAGGTTGAGATATAGCTCGACTGCAAGCTTTTATTGCGATCTACCAGATCAATCTATTGACCCAATCGAACAGTTGTATAACAATAAGATTAGGGATAGGGGAATTCAGAATTCAAAAGAATCGATCGCCTCTATCCATCGCGCCTTGAATTGTCATTTCAATGCAAGGTCACTAGTATTAATAATTCTTCGGGAGGAGATTTAATGAAACTCAAAACGTCACTCGGACGTTTCGGAGTAGCTTTAGCTGGCGCTACGCTAGCTATCTCAGCATTTGCTGCGAACGTTACTACCGATCGTCTCGTCAACAGTGAAAAAGAACCTGGTAACTGGCTGAACCACCATGGAAATTTGGAGGCTCATCGCTACTCAGGTCTTGCTCATATCAATAAAGACAACGTTAAGGACCTGAAAGTAGCATTCACATTCGCGATGGGTGGAACCCAAGGCGGCGGGAAAGAGGTTATTGCTTTCCCATTTGCAGGTTTGGAAGGTACGCCAATTGCTGAGGACGGGTTCTTATACTTAACCACTGGCTGGGGTGTAGTTACCAAGCTTGATACAAACGGTGGAAGCCCTCGTATAGTTTGGATATATGATCCGGCTCCAGACAGAGACTACGCGACTACTGTTGCATGTTGCGGCATTAACAATCGAGGTGTTGCACTTGCTGATGAGTTCGTAATTTCTCCTGTTATTGATGGTCGAATCGTGGCACTCAACAAGATTGATGGCACACTTGTATGGGAAGCTCAAGTAGCTGACCCTGGAAATGGCGAAACCATTACAGGTGCTCCACTCATTGCTGGGGACAAAGTTATCACTGGTATGGCTGGTGCTGAATTTGGTGTTCGTGGTTTCTTAGAGGCAATGGACATCAAAACGGGTGAGCAAGTTTGGAGAACCTACACCATTCCTGCACCAGGTGAGCCGGGCTCAGAAACATGGAAAGATGACTACGGTGCATGGAAAACAGGCGGCGGCACAACATGGGTCACCGGATCTTGGGACCCAGAGCTAAACCTCATCGTTTGGGGTACAGCAAATCCTGGCCCTGACTGGGATTCAGCGTACCGACCAGGAGATAATCTCTGGACAGACAGTACTATCGCTGTAGATGCGGACAGCGGAGAGATCGTTTGGGGCTTCCAACATACCCCTAATGATCCTTATGACTTCGACTCCATCAATGAAAATACATTTGTTGATACAAACATCGAAGGTAAATTCCAGCGCGCTACTTTGCACGCAAACAGAAACGGTTACGCTTATGCGCTTGATCGCGTGACTGGTAAATGTCTGTGGGCAACTCAGTTTGTTGAGGAGCTAAACTGGAGTGGTGGTCTGGACGAGAATTGCAGACCAAACACCTATGATCCAAGCGTTGATGTCCAAACATACGTTCCTGGCACCGCAGCTATGCGTGGCACAGCAACGGAAGGCCGTGGAACTATCGAAGGTACATTGAAGCCTGGACACATGGGTGGTAAAAACTGGCCACCAACAGCTTACAGCCCTCAAACCAACTACTATTACATCCCTACTATTGATGGATGTAATAAGGCGTTTGCTGAGGTAACTATTCCAGGACAACACAAGCCTCGTCAGTTGTTCCTAGGTGGTGCACCTTACTCAACCTATGAAGATCCAGATTGCGGGCGTATCTGGGGAAGCATCACTGCGATTGACGTGCAAACAGGTAAAGTCGTAGTGAAGCATACAACCAAATATCCACAATTAGGTGGTTTGATGACAACCGCTGGTGGACTAGTGTTCTCTGGTTATGCTGAAGGTGCCGTAGTTGCACATGATGCAGTAACCTTAGAAGAACTTTGGAGATTTGAGACCGGATCAGCAATCAATGCACCACCAATGACCTATATGGCCGGTGGTAAGCAGTACGTTGCGATTGAAGTTGGACTAGGTGGTGCATGGCCTCAGTGGTTTGTGAGCGCAACACCTGAACTCAAAGCTCAGGTTCCTAGCAACGTCCTCTATGTCTTCGAATTACCAAATTAAGTTAAAAAAACTTAGTTTTTGAAGATAAAGAAAAGTAGTGAAGACTTGCGGGGCCATTCGGTCCCGTAAGTTTTTTTAGTCTGGGGTTAAACTCCGAAGATATTGGAATAATAAAATATTAGGCTTCTTAATCATGAGAAACAAAACATTAATCAAACGTACTATGGCGGGGGTAATCGGTTCTTTAATCGCCATGAGTTTAGTACTGTGTATAGATATATCATTCGATACAATACAAACTGTTGAAGCAGCCCGACCTAAGATAAAGAAAAGGGGACCTGGCGGGCGACAACTATTTGACCGCTACTGCATTACCTGCCATAAATATATGGGGCAAGGTGGCCATAGCGAAGGAGGATGGGGGAAAAATTTAAGAAAAACGTTATTGCCACGAGAAATGCTCATGGCGACCATCAAGTACGGTCGTACGCAGCTTGGCATGCCGGGATTCGAGGGCGACTTCAGCGACGATAACCTCTACGTAATGACGGACTTCATTCTTGGCGAGCTCCGATGTAAAGAGCCTCGAGAACAAAGTATAGAGTGGAAAATCGGCTGTCAGGACCACCAATAAGTCAATATAGCCACATAAATTGATTATTTATACTAAAAAAAAGCAGCCCTAAAGGGCTGCTTTTTTAATTCTCCCTAACTATTACTGAATTGTCCCAGGTGCCAATCGATTGATAAGCACTGGTACATAATCTAAATCTCGCTGCTCTAGGTCTTCTATTAACCACGCTAAGGCCTGGTCTCTATCAATATGGTGTCCCCAACTAAGTTGGAGATGAACCATTTTAAGTAAGCGACCACCATTTTTCTCTTTTAGGTCAACCAGCTCACGTCCCATCTCTAAGGCTTGTGTAAAGTCTGCAAGATGTCCATCTTTGACCTGAGCATAAGCACGGTCGTAAGACCCTCGTGCAACTTTGTACACAGCAAGCACGTCACCCTGAGCAGCACGACACTCCATCCAGAACTCATCTTTAGGACATTCAAAAATCTCTTCTGCTGACGCTGTCGTGACAGTAGCCACGCAGAACGCTATTGCCGATAACAATGATGATACTTTTAAAAAATTTATATCTCTCATGATTTATCCTTAATTCATCCCCGGAGCATCTTGAAAATACTTAGCCACCGGTGCAGTATCGAAATAAAAGTCTAGGTTCTTAACTTTTCCACTCATACCAAGTTCAAAAATAGCTACTCCGTCAATATTTATTTTATCTCCAGACGGTTTATGCGTTGCGGACCACTGATATTCCATAGCACCTACAAGATCGTGAACCGTCACACGCTTTGCAGTCCACTTCGCCTTAAAGGTTTCAAACTCCCATTTATAATAAGCCTCAATGGCTGAGGCGCCTTCGATAACAACTCCAGGTATGGTGCGGCGAGATTTAGACTCAAAATAGTGATTCCATTTTTCGGAATTTCCATTACGCATACCCATATTATAAGCTTGAGGCGCTAATTTCATGAGGCTTGCCGCCTGCATCGCCACCGAACCTGCCGCATCTACAGTTCTCAAACTTACAATATTTAACGAACAAACCAAGACCAAACAGAAAGTCATGGGTTTTAAAGAAAACAATCTATAAGTCATAACAATTTAAATCCCTTAAAAGTAAATTGATGAAAATTTATGGATCAATTTTATGCCTACATAGTATACACTGCGCCGTGACAGATGGTCTCATACTGTCGGTTAAGAATGGGCGCGTATTACGCTGAAGAGTAAACAGGAGGATTTTTTGATCATTCTATTTAATAAACCCTTTGGAGTTCTCTCCCAATTCACAGATGAACATGACCGAAAAACATTGTCGGATTATATCCAGATGAGAGACGTGTATCCGGCCGGGCGCTTAGATTTAGACAGCGAAGGCCTGCTCATTCTTACCGACGACGGACGACTACAACAACGTCTATCTAATCCGAAATTCGAAAAAAAGAAAATCTATTGGGCTCAAATTGAAGGCGAACCAACGGATGCCGCAATCATGCGACTGAAAAATGGTGTCTTAATTGAGAAGCGGATGACACGCCCCGCGACGGCAAAACGAATCGCTGAACCACAAGTTTGGGATAGAGCCCCCCCCATTCGCTATCGAAAATCTATCACAACGTCCTGGATAGAATTAGGCTTAAGCGAAGGCCGTAATAGACAGGTACGTAAGATGACCGCCGCCGTCGGTTACCCTACTCTCAGACTCATACGCCATTCAATTGGAGAATTCTCTATCGATGGACTATCTTCTGGAGAATGGCGACTCATTGAGAATCATTCGAAATATACACTGTAATCCATTAGACTACCGCCATTCACCCAAACACACGTCTTTAATAATGAACGCTCCTCAGAGTATTTTTGAATACAAAAAGTATTGGGCTAAACGTTTTGGCACAGCCCCCTTCCTTCCCATGTCAAAGAGCGAAATGGAAGATCTGGGATGGGATCAATGCGATATTATTCTAGTTACAGGAGACGCCTACGTCGATCACCCTAGCTTTGGCATGGCTATTGTCGGCCGACTTTTAGAGAATCAAGGCTTTAGAGTAGGAATCATCGCGCAGCCAGACTGGAACGATCTCAGCGCATTTAAGGCACTTGGTGAGCCAAAATTATTTTTTGGTGTGACCGCTGGCAACATGGATTCCATGGTCAACCGGTACACCTCTGATAAGAAAATACGAACAGATGATGCGTATACGCCCAATGCAGCACCAGGGAAAAGACCAGATCGCAGCGTCATTGTATACAGCCAGAAAGTTCGGCAGGCCTACAAAAATGTCCCAATCATTCTTGGAGGTATTGAGGCCAGCCTTAGACGTATTGCTCATTACGATTATTGGTCGGAAAAAGTTAGACGCTCTGTACTAATGGATGCGAAGGCAGATCTCCTGCTTTTTGGGAACGCCGAACGTGCACTCGTTGATGTGGCACACCGGATTGCTTCTGGCACAACCATTAAAGACATCACTGACATTAGAGGAACCGCCTTTACAGTCGACTCAATTGGATCTGATTGGGTTGAGCAAGACTCAACCACGCTAGATAAACCCGGGCAACTATCACCGCCTGTTAATCCGTATCAAATGATTAGTCCTGATAAGAAAAAATCAGTCGATGCTAAAGCTGATGTTGTCCAATCAAAAAGTCATTCTCGAGAAAAAGTTGTAGTACGACTGCCGTCATATGAATCAGTACGTGACGATCCAATCTTATACGCGCATACGTCTCGGGTTCTACACTTAGAGTCTAATCCTGGCAATGCACGAATTCTTGTACAACGCTTCGGTGATCGTGACCTCTGGATCAACCCCCCACCTATCCCTCTTGAGATGGATGAGATGGATCAGCTTTATGAATTACCCTACGCGCGAGAGCCTCATCCTAATTATGGAAAGCAAAAGATACCTGCGTTTGACATGATTAGATTCTCCGTCACGATTCAACGAGGGTGTTTTGGTGGATGTACATTTTGCTCTATTACTGAGCACGAAGGAAGAATCATACAAAACCGATCTGAAGATTCTATTGTAAGAGAAGTAGAGAATATTCGTGACAACGCACCTGATTTTACGGGTGTCATTTCCGATCTCGGTGGTCCGACAGCCAATATGTATCGATTGGCTTGCAAAAGCAAAACTATCGAGTCGTCATGTAGGAAACTATCCTGCGTCTATCCGCGTATTTGCCCAAATTTAGACACCAACCATTCTTCCCTCATCAACTTGTATCGAAAAGTTCGATCACTCTCAGGTATCAAAAAAGTATTGATTGGATCCGGAGTTCGCTACGATCTTGCAATTGAATCTCCCGACTACGTTAAGGAGCTTGCCCAGCACCATGTAGGCGGCTATCTCAAAATAGCTCCTGAGGCTATTGGTGAAGGTCCACTATCCAAGATGATGAAGCCCGGGGTAGGGACTTATCATCGTTTTAAAGAACTCTTTGACCGGTATTCAAAGCAAGCAGGGAAGGAACAATACCTAATCCCATACTTCATAGCTGCGCACCCAGGAACAACCGACACAGACATGTTGGAACTTGCGGTCTGGCTGAAAGCAAACGGTTTTCGGGCAGACCAGGTGCAATCTTTTTTACCCTCACCTATGGCGTTAGCGACGGCTATGTACCACTCCGAAAAAAATCCTCTTCGAAAGGTTACAAATGACAGTGAGGATGTCATTGTTCCAAAGGGTCTGAGAAAACGAAGACTTCATAAAGCTTTTTTGAGATATCACGACCCTGAAAATTGGCCGTTATTGCGTGACGCATTAAAAAAAATGGGGAAAGCAGATCTGATTGGGCCTGGCAAAAAACATCTCATTCCACAATATCAGCCTAAGGGGACTGGATTTAATCCAGAGGGATCAAGGCGGCCTAAAAAATATCAGGCATTTCGTACAACGCATACTGGACTACCAAGAAATCCAAAACCTAATTAATACTCACTCACCACGGAATTTTGGATCGCGCTTCTCTTGGAAACTACTGACTCCCTCTTTAAAATCCATTGTGTTGACTAACTCTCTTTGGGCGGCACCAAGTTCAGCGTGTGCGTGTGACTCACCATGAATAAGCCCAGACCGGGCATTCTGAAGGATCGCTTTAATCGCGATGGGTGCGCAATCACATATGGTTTGCGCTAGAGATAGCGCTCGCAAACGCTCCTCACCTGAATTCACCACCTCCTGAACAAATCCGAGCGACTTAGCAGTGTCAGCGTCAAACTCCTCTCCGGTGAGCAAATAACGCATTGCATTACCCCAACCTGACCTAGAAACCATGCGGGTTGTTGCACCGCAGGTGGGCATAATTCCTCTCCTTACTTCAACCTGAGCAAATCGAGAGTTCGATGCAGCAACGACAATATCAGCCGCCAACATTAGCTCGATGCCTAGTGTGAAGCAAATACCTTTAACCGCATAAATAACCGGCTTTGTGCGATAGGGTGCCCGCAGCCCAAAAGGATCGATTTCCCCCTCTTTAACAAGCATGTAATCATCCGATAAATGTGACACCATTTTTGGGAGATCAAGTCCTGCCGTAAAATGATCACCATTCGCGGTCACCACCGCACACAGGGAGGCAGAATCCATTTCATAAGCTTGGTAAGCATCAATCAATTCACGAAACATTTTAGGCGTGAATCCATTCAACTTAATTGGACGATCAATAATTATTTCAAATACACCACCCTCCTGTTTAGAGTATACGCATCCTTCCTCAGAAACCATTAAATCTCCTCACTTGATTCATTATTACACTTTTTTGAATATACCCTGATAAATAGCAATGAGTCCCTGACTTAAATTTTCAAGCACATTTTTTCTCATCACTGCAGATTGTTCACCCAACATTAGATGTATGCCCAACTTTGGACGTTGGGAGACCTCACCTGTCTTCGATGCAAGCGCTCGGTACTCCTCTATATACTTGCACGTCGCATTCTTCCATACTTGCTCAATCAACCCGATTTTCAAAATCGAATTTCTAATTGCCTCCTGCGTCCAGAGAAAACTCATATTATCTGCTCTCGCCCAAGGGACGGGGAACTGGATAGCGCTGGCTTCAGTGCCAGCGAGAACCTCATGAAAAACATAAGTACCGCCAGGCTTGAGCACGCGATGAACTTCAGACAACATCCGATTTTTATCCTCGATGTTCATACAGGACTGTTGTGTCCAAACCACATCGTAACTATTTGTATCGCTTGGCAAATTCAGGGCATCGCCTTGGGAAAACTTCGCTTGGCCCGCAAGACCCGTCATTCGAGTTAATTCATTGGCAACAACACAAAATTCGTGCGTTAAGTCTATTCCTTCAACAAAAATTCCAAATTCCTCTACAAGCGTCCTTGCTGGACCACCCAACCCAGAACCTATATCAAGAACCTTGTCTCCAGGTTGTAATTGAGCCATTTTCGCCAATTCGATTGTTGAACCCCGTCCACCTATGTGAAATTCAGCAACAGGAGAAAAGTCATGCGAGCGAGCCTCATTCAACACAACTCCATCGTCGTGCGCCGCGGCAAGAATCCTATCCAAAAGACCTTCATTGCCATAGTGCTCATTCACCAGTGTGTGTAATATTTGATTAACCATCATATCCCTCAGAGTTAAGTATTCCGCATTACGTCAGTATGCAGAAACACCGCCATCTACGGTATAAACACCTCCCGTGCAGCCACTCGCCTCATCCGAAGCTAAAAACGTAATCATATTTACAACTTCTTCCGGGGTCCCATAACGGCCTAACGGAATTCCTTTCAACACTTCTTTCTTCGCTATTTCGGCGGCTCCGGGAGATCGATTCTCCTCAATCGAACGCATCATTCTCGTCTCAGTCGGTCCAGGTAATACACAATTGACGCGAATATTATTTGAAGCATTTTCTATAGCCGCCGTTCTCATCAATCCTATTTCCGCATGCTTACTCGCGACGTAAGCCGAATTCCCGAGACCGCGCGCTTTAAGCCCAGCAATAGAAGACGTAATGATGACACTTCCTCCCTTTGCTGCCATCAGTGGTAGTGAATACTTGAGGCCTAAAAAGACACCCCGGACATTAATTGCAATCACATCATCAAAAACTTCAGTTGGATAATCTGGAATTAGCGCAGCAGCACCTTCGATTCCAGCATTAATCAGTACAACATCTGGTTCGCCAAATCGACGGCGGCATGCTTCCATCATGTCTTGGTTCGTTTTTTCTGCTGCAATATCACCCGCCATCACATCACAGCTTTCTGGCGTGAGCTCATCCATCAAATTTCGTAATGCTTCCTCACTGCGTCCGAGCAAAAAAACCTTCGCCCCTTCGGCAACGAAACGTCGAGCTGCAGCAGCACCAATTCCCTTACTGGCACCCGTAATAATGGCGATCTTATTAGCCAATCGAGACATCTATTCCCCCTGGGATAGCCCCTAAAAATGGTTTTTTACTCTTTAGCCTGCCAATCATATTTTCAAACTCGAAAAAAAACCCCACCATCATGGTGGGGTTTTTAGACCGAAAAATATTTACTGCCAAACTGAGTCAAGACTTCCGACTGATTTCGGGTAGGCCACAATTCCCCATGGCATAGCAAATCCGGTCAATCTTTTTATCACTGACATATCCGATGCATCAAGCACCACGACCTCATCTGATCTTCCGCATGCCACAAGAATTTTTGAATCATCCGGAGTGAACGTGAAATGCCAACATCGTTTTCCAGTTTCCCCGCGACCTACTTCTTCCCAACTCTTGGTATCGAACACTTGTATCGCCTTTCCTTTTGCAAGTGCGACATAGAGCTTACTGCCGTCACGACTAAAAGATAAGCCATACGGAACCTCTCCCGTTTTGATCGCTTTAATAATTTCAAAATCACTATTCATAACGACTAAGCTATTACCGTACTCGATACTACCGACGTACATACTTCCATCAGGAGAGGCTTTAATCCCCCTAGGCCTATGACCATACTCTCGAGTACTTATTTCCTTAACCAGTTCTCCTGTTTCTAGATCATGAACTGTAATATTCTCATCTGCCTCATTCGTAATAATCAATTGAGATTGATCCGAAGACAGCTCAATACCCTCTGTCTCCATACCTCCTGTGATTTCTTTTTCAACGACACCGGAATCAATATTTACTATGGCTATTTTCGCTGGCTCCGCATCCTCTTCTTCTCTATCTGACTCCAATTTCTGAGCTTCCTCCGATCCAGGAGTTGGCGGAGGGCCACCTAAAGAGGCAGGCTCAAACGAAATATAAGCTCGATTGCCGATGACTCGAACAAACTCGGGGTTTTCTCCGATCTTAATGTGTTTATTGATCTTGCCACTTTCACGATCTATTAAAGTAATGTCGCCGCCGTCTACATTAGCCACAACCATTGTTTTCCCATCTGACGTAATACCAATTCCACGAGGCCCTTTACCCTCCACATCAATTTCAGAAACAACCTCCAAGCTCACCAAATCGATAACCGTAATATCACCTTTTTGATTTGTAACATACGCCATCGGAGCTTCTGTCCCATTTGCCGATGTGTCGGCGGGCTCATTAGAACACCCAACAATCAGGAAAATAAAACCCACTAATGACAACATTGAAACCTTAAAACGAATTGACACTGTAATCGCTCCTTATTAAATGGTAGTTAAGATCAATAAAAAATTTCTACACTTTTTTTAATTCTATAATCACCTGAAAAAATCTTAAAACTTCGCTCATACAAGGCAAAAATTTATGCCGGAATGTAAGCAGAAAATTCTTTTTCAACAGCTTTTGCATCCTCGGCAAGACCTAGACTCACCGCTTGCGCCATTTCACCAGGGTATACGTCTTCTAGATCATCTTCCACCGCATTCAGCGCCGCATCTGCAACATCAAGCGGCTTCTCTTTTGGGCCCTCGAAACCTTTAGCCATATCAGTGTCGACCGCTCCAGGCATCACACCGATCACTTTGATTTTTTGCGATGACAATTCCGCTCTAACGCCTTGATTCATCGAATATGCTGCGGCCTTAGATACGCTATAAGAACCACTCGCTGGAAGATTCACCAGAGATAAGATGGATAGAACATTAACAACAGTACCACCACCATTATTTTTCAATACAGGAGCAAATGCTCTGCACATTGACAACGTTCCGAAGTAATTTGTTTCCATTTCTGTTCTGGCATTATCCAACCCATCAATAGCGATCAAAGCAGTATTACTATTGGCACCGGCATTATTGATTAAAAGCGTTACATCTCCTGCCTCCCGAGCAGCATTAGCAACTTGAGTCTGATCCGTTATATCCAGAGTTAACGGTTGAATCACCCGAGGATTTGCATTTACAAGTGCACTTAATGATGACGCATCTCGGGCAGCAACATAAATTTTCTTCGCCCCTCTAGCCATTAACCCTTTGACAAAAGCCATCCCAATACCTCTATTGGATCCCGTTACCAGCGCCACGACACCTTTTAATTTCATTTCGTCACTCCCATCACAAAGGGGTAAATTACATAACCAGTGTATTCAATTTTATACTTTTACGCTTATAAACGAGTCCACATAGTCGAAAATTATTAGGCAATCATCAACATAAATCATGGTTCTATGAAGATCGGACAGCCTGAGGCAAGACCACCCCGCCTGCGTGAGGCGTGAATTGGATACTTTTGTTATGCACGACAGCTTGATCATATTGCACTAGAGGAATCACAAGACATTCGTCGGCAATGTGCTGATCGACCTCTTGATACCCTAGGATCCGCTTACGCTCATTAGACTCATCCAGCAAAGGCGTGATTAACCTATCAAGTTCCGCACTCTTAAATGTGGAATCAGGAGATGTGCTCAACATGGCCTGGCCGGCGGATGCAAACGGGTCACCCGTCGAATTGCTCCAATTAAAAAATGCAGCAGGCGCTAATTTATGTTGTGCGCGCAACTTTAAATGCTCAGTGCTGTTATAGAT
>CAJXOL010000039.1 GCA_913057675.1 uncultured Pseudomonadota bacterium
CGAGATTTCTGCCTGTCTCGTGGGCTCGGAGATGTGTATAAGAGACAGCTGTATTCCGGCAAAACCTCTTGCCTCTGACGCAACAACCTGAGCTGACCAACATTTAGCGGTAATTCATAAAACTTTGCCCCAAAAGTTGATGTGAAGTTCTCTAATTTATCAATAGCACCCACAGAATCAAAAGCCGCCGCATATAGCTCAATAGCAGCGTGTGCCGTGTATACCCCGGCACATCCGCAGGCAGTCTCTTTCGTATTTTTCTCATGGGGAGCACTGTCAGTACCCAGAAAATATTTAGGACTGCCTGAAACGGCGGCGCGAATGAGTGCGACCCGGTGCTCTTCCCGCTTCAGAATCGGCAAGCAATAGTGATGCGGTCGAATCCCACCAGAAAATAAATCACCCCGATTGAGCAGTAAATGATGCGCGGTAATCGTCGCCGCCACCTTATCAGAGCAAGCATCTACAAATGCTACCGAATCAGCAGTTGTAATGTGCTCTAGAACAATCTTCAGCTCTGGGAAACGCTCAACAACACCACCCAGAACCAAATCAAGGAATACTTTTTCCCTATCGAAAATATCAACACTCTTGTCAGTGACCTCCCCATGAACCAGCAACGGCATGCCGTGCTTCATCATGGCCTCAAGAACATCATAACGGCCAGATAAATCAGACACTCCCGAGTCAGAATTTGTAGTGGCCCCCGCAGGATAATACTTAACGCCATGGACAACCCCCGACTCCTTCGCACTCAATATTTCAGAGGGCGTGGTTCGATCGGTCAGATACAGCGTCATCAGCGGATTAAAAGATCGACCTTCTGGCACCGCTGATAAAATTTGATCCCTGTACCTAACCGCCATCGAAGTGGATACAATCGGCGGTCTGAGGTTTGGCATCACAATTGCTCGCCCAAACTGAGCTGACACATGCTCGACCGTCAAGGGCAAAAAATCCCCATCCCTTAAGTGAATGTGTAAATCGTCCGGCTGACGAATGAGTAATTCATCCATAATTAAATTTTAGTCTCTCTATTTTCCTGATCCATTTTTAATGTCTAAGGCCATTTGATAAATCCTCTTTCGAGAAGCGTGTGTATATTTTGCAACAATATCGACGGTTTGTTTCAAAGGTAATGATTCCAACAGATCCCCCATGAGGCCTTCGATCTCCGGTCCAATATTGTCCTCACCTCTAATGTTCAAAGGTAAGAATAGAGTAATAACGAACTCGCCCCTTGATTGGTAGACCCCAGATGAAACCCAAATTACGGCATCACTCAGAGAAAAAGATACCGTTTCCTCGTTAGCCTTGGTCAACTCCCGACCAATAAAAACCTTCAGGTCTTCACCAAAAATAGACACCATATCGCTCAAGCAAGCCTTAATGCGGTGCGGGCTCTCAAATACAACAACGGGCAGATCATATCGTGTAAGGTTCGTTAAAAACTGTTTTCTCTCTCCAGACTTTGCAGGCAAAAACCCTTTGAATAAGAATCCCTCCCGAGTTAAGCCGCTGACGGACAATGCCGCCGTGAGCGCACTTACCCCAGGAATAGGCTCCACACGATATCCAGCATCACGTGCCTTAGCGACCACGATTGCTCCCGGATCACAGATCCCCGGAGTTCCTGCATCAGTCACAATGGCAACAGATTTTCCGGTAGACAACAGCTTGACAATCCCATCTGAAGAAGTGGCTTCGTTATGTTCGCGGTAGGAAATCAAACGACGCCGAAGGTTTAGCTTAGATAGCAGCCCTTTTGTATTCCGAGTATCCTCAGCAGCAACAACATCTACAGAACTTAAGATCCTGACTGCCCGGGCTGTGATATCACCCATATTTCCTATCGGCGTAGCAACAATATAAAGTGTGGAAGGCTGCGCCTCTTTTTTAGCAGGATCGTTAATCATTGAATGTTCATGTAGTAAGAGAAATCAAATGTCGTTTGAATATCATCAAAGTTGTCCAGAGGCTCTGCCTCGCATTATCGCAATAAAATGTGTTTTGTCAGTTAAAATCTATTAAAAGTATGATTCACAACTTAAGCACGAAGGGTAAAGCGAATTCAATGAACCTCCAAGCAAGAATCACATCACACTTCACAAGCAGCATCCAGACCAAAGAGGACTCGAAGTCGGTTCTGGTTGAGTCGCTCACAAAAGCGATCCAATTAATGTCCTCCGCCCTACAATCTAAAAATAAAATTATGGCCTGTGGAAATGGCGGTTCAGCGGCAGATGCCCAGCACTTTTCTGCTGAACTATTAAATCGATTCGAACGAGAACGCAAACCACTCGCGGCAATCGCCTTAACAACGGACACATCAACCCTAACCTCTATTGGCAATGACTACCACTACAACCAGGTTTTCTCAAAGCAAGTTATGGGGTTAGGCCAGCCAGGTGATGTACTCCTCGCAATTTCCACCAGCGGCAATTCTGAGAACGTCATTGCGGCGATAAACGTTGCCCACGAATTAAACATGAAAGTAATTGCCTTAACAGGCAAGGATGGTGGGAAAATAACTCATATCTTATCTCCAGATGACGTAAACATTTGCGTGCCGAGTGCGCAAACCGCGAGAATTCAAGAAGTGCATTTGTTGTGTTTACACTGTTTATGTGATGGAATTGACTCAATTATTTTAGGAGACGAATAGAATGTATAGATCAGCGATTTCGATGGTTCTTTTAGTTTCTTTATCTGGTGCTCTTCATGGCTGCCTTGGACCCGCTGTAGTTTCTGCTGGTATCGGTGCCGCAATGATGTCGGAAGATCCGAGAACCGCCGGAACAATCATAGACGATCGAATTATTGTCAGCAAACTCTCGGCAAGAATCAAAGATAAATACTCTAACCAAGCAAAAGTTCATATAACAACCTATAACAATATAGTACTTTTAACAGGTCAAGTTGCCTCAGAAGCAATCAAAGACGATCTGCAGCTAATGGTTCTGGAAACCCAGTCTGTTCGAGATTTTAAAGACGAGACTACAGTTGGTGAATTCAGCTCAATCAAAGACTTTGGCAAGGACGGCGCGATCAAAACACAAGTGGTCAGCCTACTTACTCGGAGTAGTGACGTGCGAATAGTACGAGTCGATACCACGGTTGAATTGGGAACCGTATATCTCATGGGCCTGGTAACGCGGGATGAGGGCGAAACTGCAGCTCAAATTGCGGCGTCGGTTAAGGGAACAGTCAAAGTGGTCAAAATCTTTGAGTACGTTGACTAGCTCACCAGACTGAGTCGATAAGTACTGTTGGGTCGCTCATCATCCGTCCAGGCGCATTTCCCCATGATCATGGGCCTCAGACCAAGCCTCTCGCGGAACTAAAACCAATTTCCGAACACAAAATTAATCATGTTCAATATTAATGCCATAGATGACAAGTTAGCGAATCGAGATGATTTAGAGTCAAAATTGAGATCGATTCCGCGTCCGTATGTTTTTACCAACGGTGTATTCGACATACTTCACCGAGGGCATGTGACGTATCTTGCCCAAGCGCGGGCTCTTGGGGCCTGCCTCATCGTAGCGCTGAACTCAGACAAATCAGTCAAGACTTTGGGCAAGGGGGGGGATAGGCCAATTAACTCCACTGATGATCGAATGGCCGTCATAGCGTCCTTAGAATGCGTTAGCTTAGTCACTAGCTTTGAGGAGGATACACCGCTAAATCTTATCAAGATCGTCCAACCTGAAATTCTAGTTAAAGGGGGTGATTGGCTCGTGGAAGAGATTATCGGGAGCACGGAGGTCGCGACTTGGAGCGGAAAAACAGTTTCCATACCCTTCGAGTTCGAAAACTCAACCAGCAAGACCATCGAACGTATCCGCGAAGGATAGATCGAAATGCTCAGATCCGCACTGATCCTGATATTACTGTCTTGCCAGCCGCTCTACGCCGAAAGTACACAAAATCACGGCATCGCAATGCATGGAAGTACTAAATATCCCTCTGATTTCCCTCATTATGAATATGTTAACCCTAATGCCCCAAAAGGTGGAAGACTTAACCTAGGCGCTGTAGGCACGTTCGACAGCTTCAATCCCTATATACCAAAAGGAAATGCAGGCGCTGGGGCCTCAATGGAAACCTTAATGACAACAAGTGCAGACGAGCCTTTTAGCGCTTATGGCTTGATTGCACAACACATTGAGGTTCCAGAAGACCGCAGTTGGGCACAATTTAAAATTCGACCTGAAGCCAAGTGGCACGACGGACAACCAATAACCGTTGATGATGTCATATGGTCTCTTAACACCCTAAAAGAAGTCGGACACCCTTTCTATCGTTTCTATTATGGTGATGTTTCATCAGCAATTAAGATATCTTCGGACACAGTAAAGTTTGAATTTGCTGACAACACGAATCAAGAACTCCCTCTCATCGTCGGGCAAATGCCGATCCTACCCAAACATTATTGGGCGGATAAAAACTTTACTTTGACAACATTAGAGCCACCTCTAGGTAGCGGCCCATACCGAATTAAAAATTTCGAACCAGGGCGTTTCATCGCTCTCGAACGTGTAAAAGATTACTGGGGGGCAAATTTACCTGTCAATATCGGTACGAACAATTTTGATGAAATAAGAATCGATTACTATCGCGATGAAACAGTGATACGGGAAGCTCTGAAGTCAGGGGATATCGACTATCGCGAAGAAAACCAGGCAAAGGCATGGGCCCTCGACTATGACACACCGGCGGTAGATCAAGGATTGCTTAAAAAGGTCAACTTGCGGCACTACAAACCGACAGGAATGCAAGCCTTCGTTTACAACACCAGGCGACCTGTATTTCAGGATGTAAGAGTCCGACAGGCCTTGTCTTACGCATTTGACTTCGAGTGGACGAATAAAAATTTATTTTTTAGTCAATACACAAGAACTAAAAGTTATTTTTCTAACTCTGATCTCGCCTCAAGTGGCCTGCCCGATGAGCGAGAACTTGAAATACTAAATAAATATAAAAGCTTGATACCCAGTGACATCTTCTCAAAACCTCATGACGTTCCACAAACGGATGGTTTAGGCTGGCCGCGAGACAACTTAGCAGTCGCTCAACAGCTGCTCGCCGAAGCAGGATGGCAAGTTAAGGGCATGGTTCTAACAAAAAACGAAACCGATGAACCATTTGTTTTTGAAATTCTGCTTTATAGTGAAGGCTTCGAACGTATCGCACTACCATTCGTTCGCAATCTCACGAAGTTAGGAATCGACGTTAGAGTTAGAAGAGTTGACCAGACTCAATACATAAACCGAGTGCGTAATTTTGACTACGACATGATCGTCTCGGGTTGGGGTTCATCCGAGTCACCAGGAAACGAACAATTTGGCCAATGGTCCTCTGCTTCCGCAGATTCGCCAGCAGCAAGCAATTATGCCGGAGTAAAAGATCCCGTAGTTGATGAGCTAGTTAGCGCCTTGGTTCAAGCGAAATCTAGAGAAGAACTCGTTGCGCATACTCGAGCGCTTGATAGACTTTTATTAGCTGGTCATTATGTAATCCCTCAATGGCACCTAACCTCGCAACGAATTTTGTTTTGGAATAAATTTGGATTACCCGAAGTGACTCCCAAGACAGGAACATCCACTAATCTATGGTGGCTTGACCCCCAAAAGGCGGACCAACTGGCCGCACAGAGCATCACACAAAATGATGAAATAAATGCTAGTTGGCTCAATTATGGCTTAATTGTATTATTCGTCATACTCAGTGTTTTCGCGTTCAAACGTATCCAACGAAACAAATCGTGACACCTTATATTTTCAGAAGATTACTCCTTATAATCCCAACGCTGCTGGGAATTATGTTGACTAATTTTTTAGTAATACAAACCGCTCCTGGTGGCCCCGTAGAACAAGCGATCGCTCAACTATCTGGCCACGCCAATGCAATTACCGAGAGGGTGACAAAAACAGGGAGTCAAGAAACATTAAACAGTGTCACCTCTTCGACCCGAGGGGAGAGTAGCTCTTCAACGCCGTATCGTGGCGCTCAAGGGTTAGATCCAGAATTTATCAAGGAGCTTGAGGTTCGTTTTGGCTTTGATAAACCCGTACATGAACGGTTCTTAAAAATGATGTCAGACTATCTAGTCTTCGACTTTGGCAAAAGCTTTTACCGAGATACAGATGTCGTCGATTTGGTCCTTGAAAAGCTGCCCGTCTCAATTTCCCTAGGGCTTTGGACAACACTCATCGTTTACCTCATCTCAATTCCACTCGGCATTAGAAAAGCAGTTGCGGACGGAAGCCAATTTGACATGATCTCAAGTTTTGCAATTATTATAGGAACAGCGATCCCCGGTTTTTTATTTGCCGTGTTCATGATGGTTATTTTTGCCGGTGGGAGCTACCTAGACTGGTTCCCCCTAAGGGGCCTTCAGTCCGAGGAGTTTTTAGGAACTGGGACCTTTGAATGCGCAGTCAACATCAGCTGTATAAAAGACTATTTCTGGCATCTAGCACTTCCTATTATTTCTATGGTCATTGGTGGCTTCGCAGGGCTCACGATGCTCACTAAAAATTCATTTATGGATCAAATTCATCAACAATACGTCCTGACAGCAAGAGCAAAAGGCTTAACAGAAAAACGCGTACTCTATGGTCACGTTTTCAGAAATGCGATGTTGATTGTCATCGCCGGATTTCCTTCTGCATTAGTCAGCATTCTTTTCACGGGATCATTACTTATCGAAATCATATTTTCCCTCGATGGCTTAGGACTGCTCGGCTTTGAAGCCGCGTTCAGTCGGGATTACCCATTAATGTTTGGATCATTGTTCTTTTTTTCCTTGCTCGGTCTAGTCATGAATCTAATTGGGGACGTCATGTATATGGTTATTGACCCTCGCATAGATTTCGAGGGCCAGTCCTAGCTAAGGGCTTAACAATTAAAAAGAGATGACTATAACCAACCCCATAACGTTAAGACGGCTTGAAAACTTTCGAAAAAGTAAGCGCGGCTACGTGTCATTTTGGATTTTTCTAACCCTCCTTATACTAACTCTACCTGCGGAATTCATTGCTAACGACAAGCCCATTGCGGTGTCATATCAAGGAGAGATATTTTTTCCTTTATTCAAAAAATATCAGGAAACCGAATTTGGAGGAACATTTGAAACAGAGGCCGATTACACGGACCCTTACATCATTAAAAAGATAAAAGCTGATGGATGGATTATTAAACCCCTAATCCCCTTCGATCATCAGACCGTATCTTGGGATCTAACCATGCCTGCTCCCTCAGCACCCGACTCGACGCATATTCTGGGGACCGATGACCAAGCTCGGGATGTTCTTGCCCGAGTGATTTATGGATTTCGGATATCCGTTATTTTCGGTTTCACATTAACGATTATCAGCGCTGTTATTGGCGTATTTGCCGGTGCGCTTCAAGGTTATTTTGGGGGTTGGATCGATCTGATCGGACAACGCTTTATTGAGATCTGGTCTGGAATGCCCACGCTATACTTATTGATCATTTTATCCAGCATCATTGAACCGAATTTTTGGTGGCTACTCGGCCTGCTTCTTTTATTTAGTTGGATGGGATTCGTTGGCGTCGTTAGGGCTGAGTTTTTAAGAGCTAGAAATTTTGATTACGTTAGAGCCGCCAGAGCACTTGGCTTGGGTGATTTTAAGATCATGATCCGTCATGTGCTCCCCAATGCCTTGGTGGCAACAATGGCCTTTATGCCGTTCACCTTGGCTGGGTCCGTCACAGTCCTAACCTCATTAGACTTTCTAGGAATCGGATTGCCTGCAGGCTCTGCGTCTTTAGGTGAACTCTTAGCCCAAGGAAAAGCAAACTTCCAGGCACCATGGCTGGCCTTAACGGGATTCTTTGCGATCGCCATCATGCTCAGTCTGCTGATATTCATTGGTGAAGCAGTAAGAGATGCATTTGATCCTAGAAAACTCTTTACCAATAGGTAAACACAGAAAAAACTTCTTACTTATGACATCACCTCTGCTCAGCATAAGCAATCTCGACGTCTCGTTCCACCAAGGAGAGACGCACACTATCGCAGCAAAAAATGTTTCCCTTGAGGTCTATGCTGGTGAGACGGTCGCCCTCATTGGAGAAAGCGGATCAGGCAAGTCAGTCACCGCGCTGTCTGCACTTCAACTGCTCCCCTATCCAACTGCACAACATTCTCAAAGTAGCTCAATCCGCTTCGATAGTCTTGAACTTGTGCAGGCATCAGAGAAAACACTTAGATCCATTAGAGGCAATAGAATATCAATGATATTTCAAGAGCCAATGACGTCTCTAAACCCATTGCATACCGTAGAGAAGCAAATTGGCGAAGTTTTATTCCTTCACGAAAAACTAAACAAACACCAAGCAAGGGGGAGAGTAATTGAGCTACTTGAACTAGTCAAAATACCAAACCCTAGCGAACGGCTAGAGTCCTACCCACACCAATTATCAGGCGGACAAAGACAACGGGTGATGATTGCAATGGCGCTAGCCAACAAACCAGATCTTTTAATTGCGGATGAACCCACTACCGCCGTTGATGTCACTGTACAAGCGCAACTTCTCGAACTATTGCAATCATTACAACAACAACTCGGAATGGCGATACTGCTAATTACCCACGATTTAAGGGTAGTCTCAAAAATGGCAAGCCGCGTGTATGTCATGAAACAAGGAGAAATCGTAGAGTCAGGAACAGTTGAAGCTACGTTTTCGAACCCCCAACATAATTACACCAGAACACTAATAAACTCAAAACCATCCGGCCATCCTGAACCTATCTCTCCCGCTGCGGCTGAAGTGGTCTGCGTCGAAAGTCTTCGTGTTTGGTTTCCAATAAAACGTGGGCTTTTCCGAAAATCCGTTGGTTATATCAAGGCTGTAGATGATGTAAACTTTGCGATCAAAACTGGAGAGACACTAGGACTCGTCGGAGAGAGCGGGTCAGGGAAAAGCTCTCTAGGAATGGCTTGTTTGAGGTTAATTGATAGCAGTGGGAACATTAATATTGCGAAGCAAAAAATTGACCAACTCACTCAAAGAGCATTAAAACCATACCGTAAAAATGCACAAATAGTCTTCCAAGATCCCTTCGGAAGTCTCAGCCCTAGAATGACGATCGGTCAGATCATTTCGGAAGGACTAGTACTTCATGGGCTTTCAAAGACTCCAGATGCACTTGAGCGAATGATCGAAAATGCGCTCGCAGAAGTTGGATTAGCTGCGGAAATGCGGCATCGGTATCCGCATGAATTTTCTGGTGGTCAACGACAACGAATATCGATAGCTAGAGCAATCGCGCTCAAACCAAAGTTTATCGTGCTAGACGAACCAACTTCGGCACTAGATCTATCGATACAAGCGCAAATCATCGAACTACTCCGCGAATTACAGAAGAAGTATGCGATTTCTTACTTATTTATCAGTCATGACTTAAATGTCGTCAAGGCACTTGCGCATCGAGTCATGGTCATGAAAGAAGGTAAGATAGTCGAGGAAGGTTCGGTTGAGAGAATCTTTGAACGACCAGCTCATCAATACACCAAAACTTTGCTAGCCGCTTCAGTAGAACTTTCCTCAAAGTAATATACAACAAAGAATTCCTGCCGCCTGACCCTTCCCATTCTCCGGAGACTATCCATTTAAGCCCTTTAAATCGGGCTATTATTTTCTTCAGAGGCTAACCCCTCCTTAGAATCGCTCTCTAATCCCTTCATAATTTTTATGCGCTCAGGATAAACTTCACTTTGCTCTGGAATGGGATCAATTTCAGATAGAGGTTTCAAATAGAACACATAAACCACTATCAGCAGATTCAGTACAATCAAAAAATAACCTAAATTCCTAGCCATGCTGAATTATTTCCCCTAGCCCACGCACATTTAAGATCATCATTAGTCTCCCCCTATAGACTGAGCGCTATTTTTAAGAGACCCAGAAAAATCAAATCTTCTCTATTTATGATTGGCCTTACAAAAGCATTCTTCAACTTAAAAGCAGCCCCACCAGACAATACAATTTGAACATTTCCATATCCTTCAGCTTCCATATCATCACAGAAGGACTCCACTGTTTTACAGGTTGCCCTTATTACACCCGAAGTGATTGCGTCTCGAGTAGAAACAGGAAACCTACTGAAGCTGCCTTCGGCTTCAGTTAACTTAGCGGTACTTGAACTAAGCGATCGATGTGCTAAATCATACCCAGGGATAATCAGACCCCCAAGAAAAACACCCTCGCTGGTTAAGCCATGTATCGTAGTTGCCGTGCCTGCGCACACTGCAACAACATTACCTAGATTTAATGATTTAGCACCAATAACTGCCGCCCAGCGGTCTGAGCCCAAATGATGCGGGATCAAATAAGAATTCTTAACACCGCACTGTTCCTTGTTGGCCTCGACCCAATACGGGAGAACATTCCAAAAAGACATGGCTGAGTCTACAGCCGATGCGACCTTGGATCCGGCTACGTTCGAAATAACGATCTTCGTAGGCGCAGAAAGATCGGACCAATATAAGGCCAACCTATCAATTGCTTTTAGGGGACACTGTCCTTGAACTACCCATCCGTCACCCTCAGTCGTTGCCCACTTCACTTGTGTGTTACCAATATCAACTACCAATATCATGACCAGCTTTACATCCTCTTAACTTAATATTCATAGACTATAACCGATGAGGGTTAAACGTTAATTCGAATTTCGCCAGAAATAAAACGTTTTACTTCTCCAGCAACCCTCAAAACCAGAGCCCCGCCAGCATCAACATCTAAAATGTCACCATCAAGTTTTTGCCCATCGGGCAGAACAAAACATACCCTCTGATTTTGGTATGCGTGCAATTGACACCACTCCTGACGAAAATAATCAAAACCATCGGTGAAATAACGCTCTAGCATCCCATCCATCTCTACAATAATTTTTCCGAGAAGTACATTTCGATCAATACTTAACCCCAAACCATATAAATCTGCAATGGGTTGATCAACCTCATTCATCAATATTTTTGGAATACAAATATTAATACCGACCCCGATGACCACATGGTGCTGACCACTCACTGAGACAGACTCAATCAACACACCCGCCAATTTCTTGCCATGAAATAAAACATCATTTGGCCATTTTAATTGGCAATCAATATTAGCAATAGCGTTTAACGAACGGACGATTGACAAGCCGACCATCAGCGGCAAAGTCGAAATGCCCTTCTTCGTATCCTTGGAAGAAATGCTACGCAAAATTGAAAATGTTAATGACCCTCCAGGAATTGACAGCCAAGCCCGACCTTTCGTGCCGCGCCCTGCACTTTGATTTTCCGCAATTCGAATGTATCGGTCCTGGGCAGAGCCCGATCGAATAACATCCAATAAATCATCATTAGTTGAGCCCGTCTCCGGAACAACATTAAGAATAAATCGATCAGAAAAAACCCCAAGCTCGGCGCGAATCTTTTCAGCGCACAACAACTCTGACACCTGGTTAAATTCAACCATGTCATCGTCAAATTGCCCAATAAATTTCATATCCTCATTAATTCGATCAATCTCAACTTCAAGTGAAGCCGAGTTAATTCCAAGCCGCTGCGCAAGCGAACTTATGGAGAAGCGACCTTTCGATACGAGAATAGCTAGAATTTCTGCAGCCAAACTCATAAAGCGTCAGACACTGCATACCTATGTTTAAAGACATTTATGCAATCATAAAATATAACGCTAACCAAAATTATCCCCCTTGTTCTACAACGTCTCCAACTGACTATAAGATGAAGTTCATAAGCGATGTATTGTCTAGGCATATTGCCAGATATTCCAGCCTAGAGCTAAGGGGCTTATTTAAAGAGGTTTGATGCAACTGATGCAAGCATCCAATTAAGAGGCCCACGGTTCAGCCACCGAATTGTAAGCAACTAAGGTAGAATTCACATCCTGAAAATTATTGTGGCTTTATCATCATCATTGTTGGAATAAGTTACTGACCTAATCCTTGCAATCCAAACGATTATTGGAAAATAGTGAAAGATAAAACAGCACCCTCCGGCAGCAACTTCATTAAATCAATCATAGACAATGATCTCAAAGCTGATGCTTTTAAAGGACGTCGTTGGCGCGGAAAGCCTGGAGTCCGATCTGAACAACAAACTGCCGATATGGATCCGGCAAAAATACGGACACGCTTCCCCCCCGAGCCCAATGGTTATTTGCACATCGGACATGCGAAGTCAATCTGCTTAAACTTTGGTCTCGCCAATGAATATGGCGGCATCTGTCATTTGAGGTTTGATGATACGAACCCATCAACCGAGGACAGTGAATACGTAGATTCAATTCGAGACTCCGTAAAGTGGCTTGGGTTTGATTGGGCAAAAAATGAATACTTCTCGTCAGATTATTTTGACCAACTATACCAATTTGCCATTGCGTTAATTGATGCAGAATTAGCCTATGTCGACTCACTTAGCGCGGATAAAATGCGGGAATACCGCGGGACACTTACCGAAGTCGGGAAAAATAGTCCATTTCGGACTAGATCAATAAACGAAAATTTAGTGCTATTTCAAGAAATGAGAGACGGCAAACATGCCGATGGAATGTATGTGCTCAGATTAAAAATAGATATGGCAAGCCCCAACATCAACCTTAGAGATCCAGTAGCCTACAGAATCAAGCACACGACACATCACAGAACGGGTAATTCATGGCCGATTTATCCGAGCTATGATTTCACTCATGGCCTATCGGATTCTCTCGAAAATATCTCACATTCAATTTGCACGCTTGAGTTTGAAGATCATCGACCACTATACGACTGGCTCAACCACAAATTATTAAAACTGGGGTTTCTCCAAGAGCCCTTGCCACAGCAAGTAGAATTCGCTCGACTGAATCTTTCTCATGTTGTGCTCTCGAAGAGAAAGTTAATCCAACTTGTCAAAGAAAAATATGTAGATGGCTGGGACGACCCTCGAATGCCAACCTTAGTAGGGGCCCGTCGTCGGGGATATCCTCCCCAAGGCCTACACCTATTCACAGATCGAATTGGAGTATCTAAATCTGACTCATGGATTGATTATTCGATTCTTGAAGATTGTATGCGTGAAACTCTGAACGAATCATCACTTCGTAAAATTGCCGTCCTCAATCCAATCAAGTTAATCATTGAAAATTTCGAAAAGGACCATACGGAAATATGTCACGCTCCCAACCATCCACAACGGAAAGAGCTTGGGTCGCGAGACGTTTCGCTCTCTAGGGAAATTTGGATAGAGCGGGAAGACTTCTCAGAAAGCCCTCCCAAAGGATATTTTCGATTATTTATTGGGAATACCGTTCGTTTGCGTTATGGCTATGTTGTGAAATGTACGGGCTTTGATACAGATGAACTAGGCGTGGTTACAACAGTTTTTTGCGAATATTTTGCAGATTCCAAGTCTGGAACCGAGGGCGCAGACAACTACAAGGTCAAAGGAAATATTCACTGGGTAGATGCTAACTCGTCGATCAAAGCTAATATCGTACTTTATGACCGTCTGTTCTCAGCGGAGCAGCCTGGCAAAAATGGAGACTTCATCAACGACTTAAATCCAAATTCTAGAAAAATTATTGAAGCACAAGTCGAGAAGTCAACTGCAGAAGGCAAAACCGGCGACTGTTTTCAATTTGAACGACATGGCTACTTCACAGCAGACACATCAAGTACCGCAAAAAATCTAGTATTTAACCGGACAGTGACACTCAGAGATGGCTGGAAAAAATAAAAATTATCTGTCCAAAAAATTAGGGTAAAAATATACTCTCAGCGCTCAGCAGTTAGCCATACTGCAAATTTCCACCCTCAATTAAAAAATCGTTTCCTAAGAGAAACCGATCGTTCAGGCCTAGACACATTCACAAGATTTATACATAGAGATGGGCTAATATCTTTAAATCACAGCTTATCTGAAATCAATATTTTTGTAACGACACGCTAAGATCCGGGAGACGCAATGACGATTAAAGGGTATGACGCTTTTCTAGATTGCTTATCCTCAGAAGACGTCAATTATCTTTTTGGAAATCCAGGCACAACCGAATTAGCCATCATGGAGGCGCTGGGTAAACAAAGTAATATTGAGTACATTCTGGGTTTACAAGAAAGTATTGTTGTTGCCATGGCTGATGGTTATGCGCGGGCATCAGGGAAAATTGCTGTCGCCAATGTCCACGTTGCCCCTGGTCTTGGTAATGCAATGGGCTCAATATACAACGCGAAATTTTATGGGTCGCCTGTGCTAATCACGGCAGGGCAGCAAGAACAGGGACACGGACTTACTGAGCCTATGCTCTACGACCCTCTAGTTCCGATTGCTCAACCGCTCGTAAAATGGGCCATTGAGTGCACAAGAATTCAAGATTTGCCACGTATCATCCATCGCGCGGTAAAGATAGCACTCACCCCTCCCATGGGACCAGTGTTTTTAAGCTTACCCGGAGATGTGTTGGATGCAACTGCAGATATTGAAATAGGTAAACCGACGCGAGTAAATACGCAAGTCCTGCCTAATTTAGAAACACTCAATGAGCTGTCAAAAGTCATCTTGGAAGCCAAAAATCCTGCCATAGTTGCCGGCCACGAAGTCGCATCAACAAATGCATTAGATGAGGCTGGTGAATTGGCTATGACCATTGGAGCCGCCGTCTTCCAGCAAACCGTGCCTTACTCTGCACAGTTCAAAAGTGAACACCCCGCATTTCTAGGTGCACTCTCACGTAATCAATCTATATGTCGACAACAACTGGAGACACATGACCTTGTTATCTTTTTGGGGTCCGACGTCCTCAGAATGTCGGTTTTCAGTACGATTGACCCTCTACCAAACCACATTAAAGTAGTACAGATTGGGGAGCGAGATTGGGAGTTAGGAAAAAACTACCCTGCTGAATTAGCAATTCGAGCTCACGTGAAAGAAACTGCAATAGCTCTTACCAGCCTACTAAAAAGCACAATGGATAATGACCAAAAATCTAAAGCCTCAGAACGCATATCTGAAATTAGAAATAGAAACTGGTCAACGCAACGAGTAAAAAGAATCGCCGAGGCGGGCGTTTTCGATAGCGTCAAACCCATTAATTCAGTAAAACTTTTGATGGAGTTAGTTAGGTCGATCCCAGAAGATTGCGTCGTCCTTGAAGAGGCACTAAGCACGTCAGCAAGATTACTCGACTACCTGACGCTTAAGGACCATCAAGGCTTTTTTGGGCTTGCTTCAGGCGGCATTGGGTTTGCCATGGCGGGTGCGATTGGCGTCTCGCTGGCGCTTCCTGACCGACCTATCGTGGCGTTAGTCGGAGACGGAAGCTCCATGTACAGCATCCAAGCATTATGGACTGCGGCTCACCTGAAGCGACCCATTACCTATGTAATACCCAATAATCACGGATATAAAATAATCAAGCAGCGACTAATGTCTTTCCGTGGAACGGACAAATACATAGGCATGGACCTTACCAATCCAACAATAGATTACGTGCAGCTCGCCGAATCTATGGGAGTACCTGCAATTCGCATACATGATCCTGCCGATTTAAACGGTGCCATTGCGCGCGCAACCCGAAGTAATAAAACTAACTTAATTGAGATCATGATGTCGGCAGATATTAACCATTGAGGATAAATAAATGTCATTAAAGACCCGACAATTAACAGAGAATTTCGGAATTGAAATTATAGGGCTGGATCTATCCACAACGCCAGACGAAGATGTCCTTCGGGAGATTCAAGATCTTTTCCTTGAGTACCAAGTGCTATATTTTGGACAACAAAAGCTATCCGCAGCTTCACATGTTCAGTTCGGTCAAAGCTTCGGGAAATTGCAAATCCACATTATGAATCAGTACCATGAATCGGCGCATCCAGAGCTGTATAGATTATCCAATATTGGTGAACATGAGAAGCCCAACGGCATTTTTCCTGATCAAGGAACGCACGTTTGGCACACTGATGCATCTTGGGAAAAGTATACGGGTCAAGCGACTATTATCTTCTGTGAGCTAGCCACGTCTAAGGGCGGAGATACCCACTTTTCAGATATGTATGGTGCATACGCTCGACTTTCCAAAGAGTGGAAAAAAAAGTTAAAAGATAAACGAGCCGCGCATAGCCTGCACTTCTCAAGAACCCGTCGGCACGCTCATGAACCCATGACCAATGAACAGCGTGATTCCACGCCGACAGTTGATCATCCCATTTTCAGAACACATCCAGACACACATAAAAAATCCGTATTCCTAGGGGATCATGCGGAACACATCGTTGGGTTGCCCTATGCAACTGGTAGAGAATGGATTGATGAACTAAACCAGTTAATAGTTCATGATGATTTAACATACAAGCATAAGTGGAAAAAAGGAGATTTTCTCGCTTGGGATAATCGTTGCCTTATGCATAAAGTCGAGAGTTATGATGCGGCTAAAGAAGGGCGAACTATTCGTCGTTGTACCATTATCGACCCCAGAAGACCAAATTAAATACTAATAAACATTGGCATAAATGGGCTCGTTAATTAGTTCTGTGCCATTAAAATTAATAAAAATAGTGCGAACTTGCATTATTGGTGCATGCAAGTTTAGGGAAACAAAAATTGCCCCCATAAAAAACGTACCGGATGCGACTGGCGTTTCATTTACATGCCCCCCCTGACCATGATCAACTGAAAGCACCGCATCGGCCTCAATAAATAGCGTGGCTAACGGCATTAACCCAATAGTTTGAATATACTATTTTTTCAGCTGATATTTTAAAATTACTGCTACATCCATGTGTCATGGCGGATGGACGGATCTTATTCGAGTTTGCGACCACAGCCTACTAGCTAAAAATCTCAGAACATCTAAATAGTATTGTCTGGAGATGATGACACTTTATTCTTAAATGCAGCAACTGCTCAGGAACCGTTTGTAACCGCTTGTGAGAAGCGTTCAGGAGTAACATCGTTATAAATTTCGATTTACTCCAAGCCTTTAATAGCCATTTCATTTTTGATATGAAGTGTCCTCGTGGGAAATGCGATCTCTGCATTATTACTAGCAATAATTTCACTAATTTCAAACATTACTCGCTCCTTAACCTCGTGGTATTCCGCCCACACGGTAGTGCGCGTCAAAACATAGATGAAAAAATTGACCGAGGAGTCCGAAAACTCATTTAGATTCACCATTAGCGTTTGAGATTGATCTATATCCGGATGCTGTTTGAGATAAGTTTTAACATCATCCAAAATTTTTGGAAGCACCGAAATGTCGTCATAACGCACACCGATGTGCTCGTAGATTCGACGATGGGACATGCGTGACGGATTCTCCAATGCAATTGTTGTAAAGACTGAGTTCGGCACGTATAGCAAACGCTTATTGAAGGTACGTATAGCCGTGACACGCCATCCAATTTGCTCAACCTTACCCTCAATCTCGCGATCTGGTGATCGTATCCAGTCTCCGACCGAAAAAGGCCGGTCGAAATAAATTGTAAACCCCCCAAACATATTTTTACAGACATCCTGAGCGGCCAGTCCTATCGCGATCCCCCCAACACCACCAAAAGCGAGTAACCCACTAATATTCACTCCCAAATTTTGAAGGACTATAAGGGAGGTCGTAATCGCCACGGTCCCTCGTAACAATTTCCCCAAACCATAAACAAGCGTTGTATCTACGGCCTCCCCCTTAGCCGTCTTGGCTTCAATGAATAAGGCGATATAGCTACGAATAAACCTCTGGAGAAACCAAGTCAGCATCAAGACTATAGCGATGTTCCTGATCGTCCCTACGGATTGAAAGATAATAGATTCGGAATGTGCAGCAACGAGTTGCGCTGCACTCGATAAGCCTAACACCCATACCAAGCCCCTAGCGGGCATGACCAAAGAATCGAAGAACGCATCGTCCAACACATTATCAGTTAACCGAGACCTACCACTCAACTTTAGGATCAACTTCCGAACAAAAATACCTACAGTGAGTGTAACCAACACAACAACGAACACCTGAAGGCGCCAATCCATGCCCCCGCTAAAAAGTCCTACTAGGTAAGTCCAGATTTCCAAGGCAATAAACTCCCAAATATCAAAATGAATACTTCTTAACTATACTTATTTAGCAAACAATCTAGATTGATCTTTAAAAGCTTTAAACTCAAGAGCGTTGCCACTAAAGTCCCTTAAGAACATAGTTGCCTGCTCTCCAGAAAGGCCTTCAAACCGAACATGAGGTTCAACTAAAAATTGAACCTCAGCTTGTTTTAATTTATTGGCTAATTCGTGCCAATTTTCCATGTTCATCACGATCCCAAAATGTCGAACTGGCACATCATCCCCGTCGACCACACTTGCGTCATTAGTCGCACGATACCCGGTCACCAAATGCGCGACCACTTGATGTCCATAAAAATTAAAGTCTACCCATTCCTCACTAGACCTACCCTCCACACACCCCAAAATACCCACATAAAATCGACGCGCTTCCAAAAGCGAGTGCGTAGGAAACGCCAAATGAAATGGGTCTTTTACAGTCATGAGCGGAAAATCACACCATTGCCTTATAGATTCACTGCAACATATATTCAAGTTTACTCATCATGTTGCGCCAACAATTACCATGTCAAATATACATGTTAAAGTTCCTCATCGTAAACGAAAAACCGTAATCTTGTACAAGGAGTTATGAATGTCTACAAACGGGAAAGTGGCTATCGTCACTGGCGCTGGAAGTGGGATTGGTAGAGCCGTCGCACTAGAGTTTCTCTCTAATGGTTTTATCGTCACGCTTGCCGGTAGAAGAGAGGAGGCTTTACTTGAAACAATATCACTAGCTGGAGCCTCAAGAAACAATGCAACCGCCATTTCCACCGACGTCGCCGACCCCAATGCAGTACGCGCTTTATTTGAAGAAGTAAAAAATAATCACAAACGGCTTGACGTTTTGTTCAATAATGCAGGGATGAATGCTCCTCCTGTTCAACTTGAGGATCTCACTGACGAACAGTGGACGACGATTGTAAATGTTAACTTCAATGGGATGTTTTATTGCATACGTGAAGCCTTCAACCTTATGAAAGAGCAAAAACCCATCGGTGGTCGTATCATTAACAATGGTTCGATATCTGCCCACGCACCTCGACCAAACTCCATACCTTATACAGCGACTAAGCACGCAGTCACCGGCCTTACAAAATCGGCCTCATTGGACGGGCGCAAATACGACATTGCGTGCAGCCAAATAGATATCGGCAACGCGATGACCGAACTTGCCGCGAAAATGGCTACTGGTGTGCCACAAGCTGACGGGATCATCAAGGCAGAGAGCATGATGAATGTTAATGAGGTTGCTACTGCAGCATTGTATATGGCGAATTTACCGCTTGATACGAATGTTCAGTTTATGACCATCATGGCTACCAAAATGCCATTTGTTGGGCGAGGCTAAGAGACGAAAGAGAAAATATGGCTCCAGCATGTGGTTATGCATTCCAATCACGCTGCTAGGCTCTAGTCCCCAGTCAATTCGTCACGCAACACAACGACATCACTAAGCTCTGACTATTTAACCGCTGCTGCATTGACATTCATCCTTGCTCAACTGCTTCAAACGGTCCTAATGGCAACGTATTTTATCAAGTATAAGAAAGGCCTGATGTCGCGCATTTGCAAGCAGTGGCGATATTTGACATATGTTGGAACTTCCGGGGCCTGTACCTCTATAGGGTGGTTCACTGTTATGGCCATTGAACCTTTAGTGCACGTGCAGACCTTCGCCTTAATGAAATAATCGTGAGCCATATGATTTCAAGACGATTCTTTAATGAGGGGTTAACCACAATTCAAATTGTAGCAATTATTTTTTTAACCATCAGCAGTGGCTTAGTAACCATGAGTGCACCGCTGGATTAAAACTAGAGGGATCAACCACGTGCTATGAGCCTGCCGAGTTGGTTTTTTAAAGTCCCGTGCGTAGCTTCAGTAACACCTAATAGACTGCAATTGTGATGCCAAATAAGCAGCACATGAATTTCCAACCAGATCTGAATTTTAGTGACCACCCAAGCAAATCAACCAAAATTCATTATTTAACCGCGTTCCCTCAGTTACAAAGGCTGTTACGCCCCCAGCCTTCAAATGCCTCACAAGAAAAATCTGATGTAACGTTAAACCTGCAGATTCACTCAAAATCAACTCTTATATCTTATATAAGAGTTGAATTCAAATGTTGCGTCGGTATGATTTTTTTTAAAAATTTAATATAAATCAATGGGTTATCTTATGCCAATGGAACTGTGAGGACCTTCATCTAGGATCTGTCTCTTATACACATCTGACGCTGCCGACGATATGCAGTGTGTAG
>CAJXOL010000040.1 GCA_913057675.1 uncultured Pseudomonadota bacterium
CCTGTCTCGTGGGCTCGGAGATGTGTATAAGAGACAGTTCTTACAGTTTTTGATTGTAGCTGTCGAACCAAGCTTGTTTGGGCCTCTAAAGATTTTGCAACAACCATGAGTCCTGTTGTATTTTTATCCAGTCTATGCACGACACCAGCCCTTGGAATATTTTTGTTATACGGGTAGCGAAATAGAATTCCATTTAGTAATGTGCCAGACCAATTTCCGCTACCAGGGTGTACGACCACGTTATTTGGCTTATTCAAGATAATTAAGTCATCGTCTTCATGAACGATGTCGAGGGGTACATCTTCTGCCTCGAAGGCGGAGTCTTGAGCGCTATTACTTTCTAAAATAAAAATTAATTCCCCACCTAATACCTTTTTTTTTGCTTTCACAATTTCGCCATCTACGAGGAGGTTTCCAGAGCTTAACCAGTGCTGCAGGCGGCTCCTGGAGAATTGCGGGAACAGCGTGGCTAGGGTCTGATCTAGGCGCTGCCCCACATAGGACTCAGGTATACGTAGTTCGAAGTCGACGTGAATTTTGTTAACTGACATATAATTGGGACTCGACGCGCGACGATTGATGCGTGGCGCTAAAAAGATGTTTTAGATCCATTTTAATTTTCAATGAGAGTCAACATTAATGAAGACACGTTTAAGCACTCTATTATTTTTTCCAATTTTACTCTCACAGATGATTCTTTTGGGCTGCGCGTCGCTTGAAGAGGATCCGACGGCAAATTGGTCTGCGGAGGAGTTGTATACGAACGCCAAAGGCCGACTTGATGATAAATTTTATGAGCAGTCAGTTCAATTATATAAAAGTTTAGATTTGCGATATCCATATGGGCTATTCGCAGAGCAGGGAAAGATCGATATAGCGTACGCGTATTGGCGGATGGATGATAATACATCCGCACTGATAGCGTGCGATCGATTTATTCGCGAGCATCCAGATCATAAAAACCTCGACTACATCATGTACTTAAAGGCGTTGGTTTTTTTCAATGATGATAAAGGGTTGTTTGGAATGTTCTTATCTAAAAATCTCGCAGAAAGAGATCCAGGATCGACCCGTCAAGCTTTTGATACCTTAAGAGTCTTGGTTAACCGGTTCCCCGAAAGTAAGTACGCTGAAGATGCCCAGTTAAGAATGGTCTATTTAGTTAATACGTTGGCTGAGCATGAGACTAGTGTTGCTGAATATTACTATCGACGTGGAGCTTATGTTGCCTCTATCAATCGGGCGCAAGCGGTTATCGAGACTTATCCAAAGGCGCCACATACTCCGCGAGCTCTTGAGATTTTGGCATCCAGTTATGAGAAGTCAGGGTTGCCTGACTCCAAGATCAAAATTGATACGGTCATGAATTTGAACTTCCCAGGTCTGCGGGCGGCGATTGAAGAGAACGCAGACAGCGCATGGTGGGATTTTTGGAGCAATAAGACAGAAATTGTAGAAACTGAGATCAGTGAGCCTGATACGGGCTCTAGCCAGTCTTGGTGGAAATTCTGGGTTGACGACGGCAAGCCGCCTCAAGATTAAAAAAAAGCTGCCCGCAGGCAGCTTTTTTTAATTAAACGTAAAGTTAAGGTTTATACGTGTCCGTATGCAATCATTGCATCGGCTACTTTGACAAAGCCAGCGATGTTTGCGCCTTGGAGATAGTTGGTGTTTTTACCACCTGTATCGCCAAACTTAACGCATGAATCATGGATCTCCTTCATCATATTCTCGAGAAGTGTTTTTAACTGCTCGTTATCCCACGCAATTCGCGCACTGTTTTGACTCATTTCTAAGCCCGAAACACCAACGCCCCCTGCATTAACAGCTTTTGCAGGACCGAATAAAACGTCGGCCTCTAAGAAGGCTTCGACCGCCGCCTGTTCGCAAGGCATATTGGCAGCTTCAGCAACTACTTTGACACCGTTTTTAATGAGCATTGCTGCTTCTTCCGCATTGATTTCATTTTGAGTCGCAGATGGTACGGCGCAGTCACCAGCCACACTCCAAGGACGTCCCTCATGGAAGGAGATGTTTTCAAAGTGATCTGCTGCTTCTGAGATTCTTCCACGTCGAACATTTTTTAGATCTTTGATCCAATCAATTTGCTCTTGGGTGAAGCCGTCTTTACAGTGAATGAAACCGCCAGAGTCCGACATGGTTAGGGGTTTCGCTCCGAGGTGTAAACATTTCTCAGCTGCGTGAGTTGCTACATTGCCAGATCCTGAGATCAGTACGGTTTTCCCTTCAATGGTGTCTTTATGTTGCGCTAACATGTTGCGCATGAAAAAGATCGCTCCATAACCTGTGGCTTCCGTTCTCATTTTGGATCCGCCGAATTCAAGGCCTTTTCCTGTTAGTACACCAACGAATTCATTACGAATGCGCTTGTACTGCCCAAACATGAAGCCAATTTCTCGACCGCCAACACCAATATCACCTGCGGGCACATCTGTGTCTGGGCCAATATGGCGATAGAGCTCGGTCATGAATGACTGACAAAACCGCATAATTTCTAAATCTGACTTACCTTTTGGATTGAAATTCGCACCACCTTTGCCGCCTCCCATGGGAAGACCTGTGAGGCTGTTTTTAAATGTTTGTTCAAAGCCTAAAAATTTTAAAACCGACTCGTTTACGCTTGGGTGAAATCGCAAACCACCTTTGTACGGCCCAATTGCAGAATTAAATTGAATGCGCCATCCTCTATTGGTTCTGATGCGTCCTGCGTCGTCAGTCCAAGGGACTCGAAATGAAATCACACGCTCTGGCTCGGCCATACGCTCGAGTATTTGCAGTTTGTGATATTTCGGTTTGTCCGCTATATACGGAAATATTGATGATGCGACTTCGTAGACCGATTGTACGAATTCCGGCTGTCCTGGATTGCGCTTTGCGACACCCTCCATGTAACGATCTAAATATTCTTGCGTTTTGCTCTCGCTAGCGTGTAATTTTGACATAGTTAGTGGCAACTCCTGATTTTTAAGTTATGCAGCTTCTAAAAGATATAAAGCTATTAAACCAACAACTACCGTTAGTAGCGCTAATTGAATGCCATATTTTTGTACGATCCCCTGATTGATGTATGGAAAGCCCCAATAATCTGCTCAGTTTCTCCATTCACTAACCCTTAAGATAGTTGGTTTGAGTGAATATATGTGCCATCAGTTATAAAGAAGTCCCATTCTCACAAGTCTACTATTATTTGCCTGACTTATAAAGGTTTGAAGATGAAGGCAATGACATTGCAGTTCGGCTAACGCATTTTTACTTCAGATGCAACCAAAATATCGGTTTATTGTTAAAACACAAAGACGTTTTATCTTTGATTGTGAGGCATTCTGAGATACTATTGCGTTTAATTAATATTTAGTTCTTAGCCAAAGCTGGGGAGCAAAGTGGCAGCAGATTATAAAATCGCAATAATTGGCTCGGGTCCTGGTGGCTTGAGCGCAGCAGGGCATGCCGCGGAACTCAACATCTCGCATGTTCTCATTGAAAAAGCGGCCCACTTATCGGACACGCTTTTTAAATTCCAAAAAGGCAAGTTTGTAATGTCCACACCGGACGTTTTGCCGTTGCGCTCGCCTATGCCGTTTGAAGCTGGAAAGCGTGAGGACATTCTGGGTAACTGGGATGACACTGCTGCGGCATTGAAAGTCAATGTGAAGCTCAGCACTGAAGTGATCGGAGTTGAGGGTGAGAAGGGAAATTTCACAATAAAGTTAGGGGATGGGACATCTGTCACTGCTGAAGCAGTAATTCTTGGTATAGGGTTGCAAGGTAATCTTAATAAGCTTCGTGTGCCTGGAGCTGATCTGCCCCACATTCAGTACCAACTCGATGATCCTGATGAGTATGAGCTTGAGCGCATTATTGTAATTGGAGCAGGCGATGCGGCGATCGAGAATGCCGTTGCTTTGTCGGTTAGAAATACCGTTTATGTCCTGAACCGAGGTGAAGATTTTGCCCGAGCGAAGCCTGCCAACGAGGCTCTTATAACTTCTGCGATAGATGCGGGCAGAATACAACCGATTTATAAGGCAAATACTCTCAGTGCGGGCGAGGGTACACTGACGGTTGAAACACCCGAAGGGGAAGTGACTATAGAGTGCGATAGAGTTATTGCACGAATGGGCGCGTCTCCTCCACGTAAATTTGTAGAGTCCTGCGGAGTTGTTTTTCCGTCTGATGCGCGCAACGCACTTCCAGAATGCACGGAGCAATATGAGTCCAATGTGGCCGGGTTGTATATTGTCGGTGCATTAGGTGGTTATCCGTTAATTAAGCAAGCCATCAACCAAGGCTACGAGGCTGTTGAGTACATCCTTGGTAACGCGGTCGAGCCAGCTGATGGTCCAATCCTCAAGTCTCAAATTAGCATCCTGAATACTGATGATGTTGAAGGGTTTTTGAAGAGAGTGCGGGAATCGATCCCCATCTTTTCGAATATTAATTCGTTAATGCTTCGGGAAATGATGGTTGAATCCACGGTGCACAAATTTGCTCCTGGAGATGTGGTTTTCGAAAAAAATGACTATACCAACAGTTTTTACGTTGTTCTTGAGGGTGCTGTTGCGGTAGTACTTGACGAGAATGACCATGAAAAAAGAATTGTTATAGGACTTGGAAATTATTTTGGGGAAATGGGACTGATTTCGGGGCGCAGAAGAACGGCGACAATTAAAGCTGAATCGAACTGTGTTTTGATAGAAATTCCGAGACGAACGATGATCAAGGTGAGAGGGAATTCACCTGATGTACGTCAAGCACTCGATCAAGAGGCAGCGATCAGGCAGATTCAAACTTATATAGCACCTGATGTACCGCGAGAAGACCTAATCGGGATTGCCAAAAGCTCAGAAATTAAATCGTTTAAGTTGGGCGAGGTTTTATTCAATGAAGGGGATGAGGCGGACTCACTGCATTTGATTCGAAAGGGTTCAGTTTCCGTGTCAAAACGCCTGGGTGGGCGGAGCGTCGTTTTAAATTATGTCGCTTCTGGTAACTACGTAGGTGAAATGGGATTGGTTTCTAACGCGCCTCGGTCAGCCACTGTGACTGCTGCGGTTGCTTGCGAAACGATTCAAATCGATGGGGCAGTGTTTAAGAATTTAATGGCTTCTAACCTTAAGCTCAAGGCTTCAGTTGAGTCAAAATTCAAGGATCGAATTACGCAAAATGAGCGCGCCTCCCAAGCTGGAACCGGTGGAGGTATCCTGCAGTTTCTACTCGAGCAAGGTGTGAGTGAGGCTACAGATGTTTTACTCATTGATGAGGCGCTATGTATTGGTTGTGATAATTGTGAGACTGCTTGCGCAGAGACTCATGAGGGTATTTCACGCTTGGATCGAGAGGCTGGACCTACTTATCAAACCATGCATATTCCAACGTCTTGCAGACATTGCGAGAATCCACATTGCATGACTGACTGTCCACCAGATGCGATCAAACGGGCTCCATCTGGTGAGGTATTTATCGAAGACAGTTGCATTGGATGTGGTAATTGCGCTCGCAGCTGTCCTTATGGTGTTATTCAACTTGCATCTCCAGAAAACAAAAAAGCGGGTATTTTATCTAGACTGTTTGCAAAGAGCGATGCCAGTGAAAAAGCTCCAAAAAAAGCCGTGAAATGTGATATGTGTCGAGATATTGAAGGTGGCCCATCTTGCGTTAGAGCTTGTCCAACTGGGGCAGCTGTTCGAGTTGCACCGCAAGCGTTAATGCAATTACAAGGGAAGGCGTCTTAGTTTCATGGAGATTAAATTAAGCGAGTCTTTTTTAGCCTATAAGGGCTTCAAGTATTTGAAAATCAGTGTTGCTGTGCTGATCGTTACCCTGATAGCGTATTTAGCACATGACCCAGGCCGTACTCCAAATGGCGGCACGTGGTTTGGGTATACATTCGGCGTTATAAGTGCAGGGCTTGTCTTATTCCTGGCTTGGTTTGGAGTAAAAAAACGACAGTACATGAGTGGTGTTGATCTTCTGAAGGGTTGGTTGAGCGCCCACGTTTACCTTGGCGTGTTGGTTATATTCTTGAGTTTATTCCATTCAGGTTTTCAGCTTGGCGTGAACCTACATTCACTCCTCTGGTATTTGGTGTTGTTTACTGTGTTGAGTGGGATGTACGGTGTTTTTTGTTACGTAAGGTATCCGTCGATATTAACGGGCACTAGGCAAGGTTTAACCCGTACCGAGATACTTTTAGAGCTATCAGAGCTTGATTTGCAAGCCAGAGAAGTAGCCATGGGCTTAGGAGATGAGATCAATACAGTGATTCTGAGAGCGGCACAGGGTACGCAAGTAGGTGGGTCTATACGTAAGATGTTAGAGGTGGAGCCAAAGGACTGTCCGACACGATTAGCATTGCTATTCGTTGATGGCACCAGCGTGTCCGGAGACGAGCAAGAAACGGCGCTTAGGAAGCTCAGTGCCGTATTGACGCGTAAAGCAGAATTACTGCGACGGCTTCGGACTTACGTGCGAGCTGCCACGTTGGTACGGCTGTGGCTTTACTTTCACATCCCGCTTTCAATCGGAGCGCTTGTCGCTCTTGTCGCGCACGTGTTTGCTGTTTTTTTCTACTGGTAAGGGCCTAGTAATATGAAACTGATTCTACGCACCCTCCAAAGAAAAACCTCAGGCGATATTGTTTCGCGCGACACCAGGATTGATGGTGCGCCTATTCGTCTAGGCAGAGGCGCGGACGTTGAAATATTTCTAAATGATCCTCGAGCTTTATTGCATCAGGCAACTATAGAAGAACGCGATGGAGGCGTTTACCTGGATGCGGCAGGGCGGGGAAACGTCAAGATTGATGGGCACTTGGTCACGAGTGGACGCATTAATGTTGGAGATAAATTTGAAGTTGGTCCTTATGCGCTCGAGTTAATTGCCGCACCAGATGACAGTGATGCGGATTACCTCATTACATTGGAACTCGTGCATGTTCTAGAAAATGTTCGTGATTCGCTTTCAGAGCGCTCAACGCTCAGTGTCGAGGATTTGGGGATAAGGGCAAAACCCTGGGCCATTGGATTGGGTATCCTGATCGCGATTTTATTTTTGGCAATCCCGTTAATTGAGCATTTCAGCGGAGAGGCCAATAGAGTTGCCCTTGAGGTGGATGGGCCCAGAACGGTAAAGGAAATCCGTGATGCAAATCACAACAATGAAAGTTTATTACCTGTTTCGATGCGGCAATTTTGGCAGGCAGGGCATTTATCATCCTCTCATCAAATATTAGGTGTGGATTGCAGTGCATGTCACCAGGAACCATTCAAGCAAGTGTCGAATGAGACATGTTCAAGTTGTCACACTGAAGCGCATGAACATGTGGATGTTGATCAGTTTCCAGACGCATCGATTGGCGATGCAAGTTGTCAAGGTTGTCACAAGGAACACGAGGGTTCTGAGGGCCTTGTTCCAAATTCAGATTCATTCTGTAGTGATTGCCACGGTGATATTGCATCAGTAACTGGCGGTCAATCGGAACTTAAAAATATTGTGTCGTTTGAGGATCACGGGCCTTTTTATTATGAAAATGCTGAAAACAGACCAAAGTCAGGTTTAAAGTTTTCGCACAAACAACATTTAGTGGAGGAGGGCATGAAAATGCCTGATGGGGCTATTGGAGAGAGGCGTGTACTAAATTGTGATAGTTGTCATAAGGCTGACGTTACAGGGACAGTTATGGCGCAACCAGAGTTTGAGGTAGTTTGTGCTGACTGCCACAGTCTGCGATTTGAGCCTAATGCTCCTGATCGCATGATTCCCCATGAGGAAGTGGAAATAGCTAAGCAGTATGTGCGAGACGCATATGCCTCCATAGCTTTATATGGCGGTTTTAAGCCTCAAAAGGGCGAACAGGTGCCGTCGGTAGTCAGGCGTATCCCTGGATCAAAGGTAACAAATGTTCAGAAAAAAGAGGGACGTAAGTGGGCGGAGGCCAAAGCAAATGAGGTTATTGGCGGTCACTTTGGAAAGAAACTCTGCGGTGAATGCCACGAGATTATCGAAGATAAAAACGATCCGCTCAATTGGAGTTTGGTAGACATTCCGAAGGAAACTGCATATTTGGAGAAAGGGCAGTTTAATCATGCACCGCATAAGACATCAGCATGCGTGGAGTGTCATTCGGCGGATCAATCAGAAACAGCGGACGATTTGTTGCTGCCGTCTATTAATACTTGTAAAGATTGTCACGGGGGAGAGCATGGGAGTTTAGTACCGACTACGTGTACTAGCTGTCATGGATTTCATAAAGAAGAGAAAACGAACGCTAAAGTAGAGGTGAAGCAATGAACACGAACATTGTTAGACCCACCCAAATTCGGGCAGGGAGCATAAAAACTCATTGGAGTATCAAATTGTTGATGAACTTTAAAACATCAGTAGTCGGTGTGCTCGCGGGTCTGCTGCTGAGCATGGGGTCGGTAACTGTTCATGCTGAGCCTGAAATACCCCATTATTCTGGCAAAGCAAGGCTTGGCACACAAACTTGCGGCGGTTCGACCTGTCACGGCGCCGTGAAACCATGGGCAAATTCTGCAGTGCTTCAAAACGAATTCGTTACATGGAGTACAGAAGACCCACATTCCGGAGCTTATAAAGCTCTCAGCTCTGACAGAGGCAAGAGGATTGCGAAGAACCTTGGCATAGATGACGCTAGACAAGAGAAGGTGTGCCTAGACTGTCATACTGATAATGTTCCCAAAGAGTTGCAGTCGAAGAATTTTAATATTGAGGACGGGGTTGGGTGTGAGTCGTGTCACGGTGGTGCCGTTGAGTGGCTTGGGTTGCATGTCTCGGGTTTTGGCCAACGAGAAGATTACTTGAATGCAGGTATTTATCCGACTGAGGATCCTAAAGCTCGCGCTAAACTTTGCTTAAGTTGTCATTTGAGTGATCCTAGAAAAGCAATTACTCACCGCATTATGGGCGCTGGACACCCGAGGTTGGCGTTTGAATTAGATACCTTTACAGCTAATCAGCCAGCCCATTATCGAATTGATGCTGACTACAAGCAGAGAAAACAGCAATCTAGTGGCGTTAAGGTCTGGGCTGTTGGTCAGGCAATGGCCGCGCAAATCACGGTTGAAGCACTCATGGACAAGAACCGTAATTCGGCTGGTATTTTTCCTGAGCTAGTACACTTCGACTGTTACGCATGCCACCACTCCATGGAAGAGCCACGTTGGGAAAGACGGGAGTCGGTAAATATTGGACCAGGCGTACCACGTTTAAATGACTCTAATCTCGTAATGCTTCGCGTACTGGCAAATGCAGTGGACCAACCTATGTCTGCACGTTTGCTGGAGCAAACACGAGCTCTGCACCAGTCTGCATCTGAAGGACAAGAAGCAACACTTCAGGCGTTAGCGGAGTTGTCTACAACTGTTGATGCGTTGGTTGAGACGTTTGCAGCCACGGATTTTGATGTCAAAGCGATGTGGCAAATATATGATTCACTTGTTTCTGAGGGTCTCAAAGGTGAGTTTGTCGACCTGATCACTGCGGAGCAAGCGACTATGGCGATCGGTTCGATACTTGCTGCGATAGAGACCTCAGGTGCTGCAGAAGATTTGAACCCATATAACGAGGCGTTGTCGAAGGCCTACGCAGCCATTGATAAGTCAGATTCATATACGCCAGCGAATTACACTGCTGCGCTTAAGTCTTTGGCGGCAGCACGGAAGTAATTCGTTAATTAATTAATTCAGTATCAGAACGCTAGATACGAATTTTTTTGAAAGAGAGTAATTAGCAGTATGCATAATTATGGATTGAGATTTATAGCAGTATTAGTCGCGATGATGACATTGTTAGCCGCACCGGCTGTATTCGCTGAGAGAAATCCCATCGAATTAGCTGACGGTACTAGCGCTCACTTGGATGTTTTGATGACTGACGAATTTCCATCAGCCACCAAATGTGCGATGTGTCACCAAAAACAATTTTGGGAATGGGCATCATCAAACCATGCTTATGCATCGGTATCCCCGATGTTTCATAAATTCGAGCAGGCCGTTAATTCACTGACAGATGGTACGATGGGTACGTTTTGTACCCGTTGTCATCAGCAGGTTGGCACCCAAAAAGGCGAGCCGCGTGAGCTCCCGCTCTGGGATCGAAGTATTGTGGCTAGGGAAGGTATCACTTGCGTTACTTGTCATAGAGTCAATGCGCAATTTGGTAAAGTGAATGGTGAACGTCACATTGTTCCAGGAACTATTTTTGATCCAGTATACAACTCAGGTGGCGGGGAGAATTTCCCTACTGTTATGGACAATAAGGAAGAATACCGCGTTACAAATGAGCCGGGTAAAGGGGGGACGCCAATTCACGGAGGAGTCTCAGTATTTGAGCAAATCGGTCAGTCAGAATTCTGCGTGTCTTGTCACCAAGTTAAGGTTAACTTAGGGATCAAGCTGGAAGTTGTATGGGAGCAGTACCGAGATTCCCCAGCCTTTCGAAAGGGCGTGACCTGTCAAGACTGTCACATGGGTAAAGTCCCGGGTGAAGCTAAGGGATACGCATCTTGGCCAACAGCTATTGTTAACGGACGAGTTATTGGCGACCCAGATAAAAAACATGCGAACCATGCGTTTTACGGTCCTGGTTACCCAATAGCGCACCCAGGAATATTCCCATTTAATCCGCGGGCGCTTCGCTGGAGCATTAAAGAGTGGCTGACGTTTGACTACAGAGCATCATGGGGAGATGCTGATTGGGAGGAACAACTCAAACGTGGAGAGGTCGATGCACCTGAGTTCCCGGAGACATGGGTAGACGCTGAAGATCGTCTGTGGGCTAGACATATTGTCAAGCAAAATCAAAAGCTGTTGGTCGATAAGAAACTGGACCGCAAAGCGGTTATGGAAAATGGTTCACGTATCGACGGACCATTCTTCGATGGTGACACACCGGAGGCGGGTAAACCGCTTAAGTTACGGTTTAGAATCACTAACGTTGACGAAGGGCACAACTTGCCTTCGGGCTCCTTGGGGGCGCAGCCTGAAATATGGATGAATGTGGCTGTTCTAGATCCTGATGGAGAGCGTATTTTCGAGTCGGGATACGTTGATAGCTATGGAGATATGGCAGATATTCATTCATTGGATGTGGCTGCAGGAAAAATCCAATACGACAAGCAACTGGTGAACTTTCAAACCAAATTTCTGACAACAAACATTAAGGGTACAGATCGAGAAATGTACCTTCCCGTTAATTTTGATGTAGATCAGAAGCCTTTCTTGCGTCCTGCGGCTGTGCCGACATCTGTTCAAAATCACCCTCCTCTCGTTAGGATGGAAGGGCGCTCAATTCCTCCGTTAGGTTGGAGAGATGCGAAATATAAGGTTCCTGCTGAGAAAATGACAAAAAAGGGAACGTACAAGGTTTTAGCGCGCATGCGTAGTCGTGCAGAACCGTTGTACTTCATGAAATTTGTTGGTGCTACTCAGGATATGGAACGCTCTATCAATGAATGGATGTTGGACATACATCCTTACGCTGTGGAATTTGAGGTTAAGTAAGTGACTATAAAAATAAGAATAATTTTGGCAATAATGCCAATTACGCTACTTGTGCCTACCATTGGCGTTACGCAAGAGTTGGAGTTCGAGAGAAAAGGGCCTGCTGAGACAGTTTTAGAGTATCGAAGCAGCAGTCCTGAACATTATGGCCACCAGGAACCAGCCGAAATGGATGAGGGTGTCAGCCCGACTGAGTATGACGTAGGTGGGTTTGCACCTGACCCAGTCTACGATGCACCATACGATGCTGAGGAGCAACTTATCATTTATGGTGGAAAAACAAATATAGATGAACCGCGTCCTCTTATTGAATGGGGTTATCCGATGTACTCAGAGGGTGATTTCGGCTCAGGAATAAACCTTGTTGGCGCCAAAAACCTGGTACGGCCGCAGTTTTTGGTTTACGGCGATTGGAGAACTGTTCTCGCAGCGAACGATAACGGTGCTGCAGAGAATACGCAGTTGGCGTCTCAGTTGAATTTAGAATTTGACTTGAATCTGACGGCTACCGAGCGTCTACACATGTTTGTGAAGCCTCTTGATGATGGTGGAAAGCAGACACGTTTGGAGTTAGGCGGAACACCTGCTGACGTTGTTGACGGAAACGGATTTCAAGCGGAGCTAGATTTTGATCCAGAAACATTCTTTTTTGAGGGTGACTGGGGGTATATTCAATCCGGTCTTACTGACAAGTACACTACATTTGATTTGCCATTTGCCGTGGGTTTAGTGCCTCTGTTTCTGCAAAATGGTCTATGGGTGAATGATGCGTTTGTCGGTGGCGCCGTTACATTACAGGCGAAAAATTCACCGAAGTTCGATATCACGAACTACGATGCAACCTTCTTTGTAGGTCTTAATAAAGTAACCACACCTGTTTTCATAACAGATGGTGTGACAGATGATAATGCCGGTAAATTTTACGCATTGACGACATTTGTGGACGTTGCAGAGGGTTATCTAGAAGCGGGTTACGCAAGAGTGACCGACGATAGAGACGATGTCCAAATGGACTACAACAATGTGATGTTGGGGTGGACTAAGCGTTATGGTAGAAGGTTATCAAACAGTGTTCGCTTGTTGTCGAACTTTGGTCAAGATCCGGTTCCCGGTGTGAATCAAACCGCTGATGGATTTGTTCTATTAATTGAGAATTCATGGATTACACACCTGCCGTCAACGTTGGTGCCGTACTTTAACTTTTTCTATGGGAAAGATAATCCTCAACCGCTCGCAACCGGCGCTGCAGGTATCCTTAAAAACACGGGTGTTAATTTTGAAACCGATGGTATTACTGGTTTTCCAAAGCTTGACGACACCGCTAACGATACGTTTGGTGGCGCTATTGGGGTGATGTATCTGTTCGCATTAGATCAGCAGTTAATCGTTGAGTATGCGAATCTCCAGATTATTGGTAACGAGAACGACCCATTACGTAATGCACCAGGTGATCAACAAGCGATTGGTGTTCGTTATCAAAAGCCTATATCCAGACGATGGATCTTTAGAACGGATGCAATCTATGGTGAGCGTAAAAATCTTGAGGAAATTTCAGGTGTTCGTGTTGAGATGCGAATGAAATTTTAGTCTTTGGAAGCATGGTATAAAAAAATATCCGATACGACATTTGTATCGGATTTTTTTCATATAGAAAACAATATCTAAGTTATTACGTCGTTAATTCCTCTCTATTTTTGAAGTGTATGAGCGCCTCAGGGTTTGCTAGGGCTTCTATGTTTTTGACAGACTCTTTATGAACGAGGTTCCTGACTGCTAACTCAACAATTTTGCCACTTTTTGTTCTAGGAATATCCGCTACTTGTAGTATTTTTGCTGGCACGTGACGGGGTGTTGTATTCGCTCGAATGGACTGCTTTATCTTGGTTTGCAAAGCCTCATCTAGTTGTAATCCATCACGAAGGCGAACGAAGAGCACGACGCGCGTGTCGTCTTGCCAGTTTTGACCAATGACGAGGCTCTCTACGACAGAGTCAAGTTTTTCAACTTGACGGTATATTTCCGCTGTGCCGATTCGAACCCCGCCTGGATTCAGGACAGCATCTGAGCGACCATAAATAACTAATGTGCCACGTGGCGTGAGTTCAATGAAGTCTCCGTGGCACCAGGTGTTCTTAAAGCGAGAAAAATAGGCGTTAAGATATTTCTTATCGTCTTTGTCGTTCCAAAACCCGATAGGCATAGAAGGGAACGTTCCTGTGCATACCAGTTCACCTTTTTCTCCTATGACAGGTTTCCCCAAATCATTGAACACTTGAACGTTTAATCCAAAGCCTCTTTGTTGTATCTCTCCACGATAGACTGGTAATGTTGGATCGCCGAGTACAAAGCAGGATACGATATCCGTGCCTCCAGATATGGATGAGAGTAAGACGTCTTTCTTGATTTTGGTATACACGTAGTCAAAACTCTCTGGGGAGAGGGGTGAACCGGTTGAAGTGATGGTTTTGAGGTGAGACAGTTTATGAGTTCGTGCGGGTTGCATACCCATTTTAGAAATGGCATCGATATATTTTGCTGAGGTTCCAAAAATAGTCATTCGCTCTGCTTCGGCGAAATCAAAGAGTGCATCACCTTTTGGGTAGGTTGGAGCTCCATCAAATAATAGGAGTGTCGCCCCTGAAGCCAGACCGCTGACAAGCCAATTCCACATCATCCAGCCGCACGTGGTGAAATAGAAGAAGCGATCTTTGACTTTCAAATCTGTATGCAGTCGATGTTCTTTTAGGTGTTGCAGTAGGGTTCCGCCATGTCCGTGCACGATGCACTTTGGCACACCTGTGGTGCCAGACGAGAACATGATGAACAACGGGTGATTAAAAGGTACTTGTTCAAACTGAATTGTTCTTGGTTTGAACGGGCGAACGAAGTCATTCAACAGAACCGATTTGTTTATTGCTGAGATTTTTGGTTTAGATCCCATGTATGGTACAACAATCACTTTTTTTAAAGAGGTGAGTGAGTTCGCTATCTCACCAAGCTTATCCAGTGTGTCGATGTGTTTGCCGTTGTAGTAGTAGCCATCTACGCCTATTAGAATCTTAGGTTTGATTTGACCAAATCGGTCCAGTACCCCTTGTGTTCCAAAGTCAGGGGAGCAGGATGACCATAGCGCGCCCAAGCTCGAGGCTGCCAGCATGAAGATGATGGTGTCTGGTAAATTGGGTAAAAAAGCAGCAACTCGATCACCTTTTACAACACCTTGTTTGACCAGTGCCTGAGCCGTTATGGAGACGGCATCATAGAGTTCTGCATAGGTCAGGCGATTACTAACTTTATCTTCTCCTTGGAAAACGATTACTTCTTGATCGTCCCTCTGACGTAATAGGTTTTCCGCATAGTTGAGGCGGGCTTCTGGGAACCATTCTGCTCCAGGCATTTTGTCTGGATGCTTCAGTATGGTGCTTCCTTTTTTTGAAGCAATTACATCACAGTAATCCCATAGTTCACTCCAAAATGATGTAGGTTCGGCAATTGACCAGTCATATAAATTACTTGAGGATTTTATTTTAAGTATTTGTTTATTATTATTATTATTTATTTTTATATATTTAATAAACGCAGTGATGTGTGATGATTTGACTCTAGCCTCAGTAGGTTTCCAGAGTATTTTTGGTGCTGTAGACATACTTACTCAGATCTCATTTGTGGAAATAATATGACTTCACGTATGGAAGCACTGTCGGTTAAAAGCATGATTAGACGGTCTATGCCGATACCTTCTCCTGCGGTAGGTGGCATGCCATACTCAAGGGCGCGTATGTAATCGCTGTCATAGAACATGGCTTCATCGTCACCTTGCGCTTTAGCCTCAGCTTGATTTTTAAAGCGATTGGCTTGGTCCTCAGGGTCATTGAGCTCTGAGAAGCCATTGGCGATTTCTCTCCCTGCAATGAATAGCTCGAATCGGTCAGTAAGCTCCGGTTGTTCGTCATTGCTCCTTGCTAGCGGGGACACATCGGTCGGGTGGGCAACGATAAACGTCGGTTCGATCAGTTTCTCTTCCGTGGTGTCTTCGAATAACTTAAGCTGCAACATGCCCAAGCCATCGGTTGGGTAGGTCAACACTTTCCGTTTGGTGAGTTCCTGACGTAAAAATTCAGGGTCTTGAAGATTTTCTCGGGTGTAGATCTTGTTATGTGTGTTGATTGCTTCAGCCATAGTGAGGCGTTGAAAAGGTTTAGCGAAGTCGATCGCCTGTCCCTGGTAGGTTATCTGGCTTGAGCCTGTGCAGGCTTCTGCAAGCTCCCGAATCATTGTTTCGGTTAGGTCCATTAAGTAGCGGTAATCTCTATAAGCTTCGTAGAACTCAAGCATTGTGAATTCTGGATTGTGTCTAGTCGATATACCCTCATTACGAAAATTCCGGTTAATTTCAAAAACTTTCTCAAAACCACCAACGACAAGTCGTTTTAAATATAACTCTGGAGCGACTCTTAGATAGAGTTGCATATCGAGCGCATTGTGATGAGTGATAAATGGTTTCGCCGTAGCGCCACCTGGAATCGATTGCATCATTGGAGTCTCAACCTCCAGGTACCCTCGGTCGGTGAAAAATGTCCGCAATATTTGTATTGCCTTCGATCGTGTTTGGAAATTCTTCCTTGCCTCAGGTGTAACGATGAGGTCGACATAGCGTTGGCGAAAACGTTGCTCTTGATCCGTAAGCCCATGGAATTTTTCGGGTAATGGACGCAAGGATTTAGTCAAAAGCCTCAGGGCGCTGACTCGGATACTGAGTTCTCCCGTCTTCGTCTTAAATAAAACCCCAGTAGCTCCAACGATGTCACCTAAGTCCCAATGCTTAAAAGCTGAGTGTTCTTCCTCGCCAATACCTTCATTATTGATATAGAGCTGAATCTGACCCGACATATCTTGAATCGTCGCGAAACTGGCTTTACCCATAACGCGTTTCAGCATGATTCTTCCTGCCACAGTCGCGCTTGACTGTACTTCTTGGAGGCGTTCTTTATCAAGTTCGCCATACTTGTCATGCATCTCTTGAGCCAGGTCTTTTCGTTCGAAGTCGTTAGGGAATGCATTCCCAGCTTCACGAAGCTTAGTTAGCTTAGCGCGCCGTTCTTCAATGATTTGATTGGTGTCGACAGCATCTTTTGGAGGTGAATTGTTGATTTCTGACATGAAATTCCCTATCGGTTAGAGACCTTGTTTGAGACTTGCTTGAATGAATATGTCCAGGTTGCCATCTAGTACAGCTTGGGTATTACCTGTTTCAACATTAGTGCGTAAATCTTTGATCCGAGATTGATCCAGTACGTACGATCGAATTTGATGACCCCATCCAATATCTGATTTTGAATCTTCAAGTTTTTGTTGCTCAGATTGCCTTTTACGAAGCTCCAATTCATAGAGCTTCGATTTAAGCATGGACATCGCTTCCGCTCTATTTTTATGTTGAGATCTATCGTTTTGGCACTGCACGACTGTATTTGTTGGAATGTGAGTGATACGTACTGCCGAATCCGTTCGGTTAACGTGCTGTCCTCCGGCACCACTGGCTCGATAGGTATCGATCCTTAGTTCTGCTGGGTTAATGTCTACATCAATCGAGTCATCTACCTCGGGGTACACAAAAACGCTCGCAAATGACGTATGCCTTTTAGCATTGGAGTCGAATGGCGATTTTCTAACCAATCTATGAATTCCAGTTTCTGTTCTTAGTGTTCCGTAAGCATATTCTCCAGAAATTTTTAATACTGCACTCTTAATTCCTGCAACATCGCCTGGAGATTCTTCTACAACCTCGGCGCTAAATGATTTGATATCTGTGTACCGCGCATACATGCGTAAGAGCATCGCCGCCCAATCTTGGCTCTCTGTTCCCCCGGCGCCTGACTGAATATCGAGAAAACATCCATTCTTATCAATTGGATTTGAAAACATGCGTCGAAATTCGAGATCTGCAATTTTAGTTTCAGCTTGAAACAAGTCGAGCTCGATTGATTCTAGCGTTTCTTCGTCATTCTCTTGGATGACAAGGGAGAGGAGCTCCCCCATATCTTTTACTTGTGCCGTGGTCGAGGATAAAACTGTCACAACTGCCTCAAGTGACTTTTTCTCCTTGCCAATTTCCTGCGCATTATCAGGATTTTGCCAGATTTCTGGATCTTCTAAAAGGCGTTCTACTTCGGCGAGACGATCACATTTGGCATCGTAGTCAAAGGTACCTCCGAAGTTGCGAAGTTCGATCGATTAAATCCTGAATTTTCTCTTGTATCACGTTTGTATGTTCGGATTCCATAGCGTCAGTGGTATACCTCAATGTTTAGAGTAACTATGAACGTATTTTACCGGATTCGTTGCGAATAAATCTTTTGTCTAACGTGTCTTATTTCGTCTTAAGTAGCTTAAAGCTGGGTAGGTTGCTCATAGGTGTAGCGTTGGTGAGCCAACGGTGAGACTGTCACCAGGTTTCTATGATTAACTGGACGGGTTTATTATCGAAAAAATCGTTTATATCGAGTCGGTAGACACAATTGATCACATTTGGAACGGCATCATTAAAGTTGAATCGAACCGCATCTATCGGAGCCCCTTTGGGAGAGAAGGAAACTTTCAGTTTTGTATGGGTTTCATTCAGTAGCCGATGTGTTCTCACGTGCAGCTCATTTCTAAATGAAGGTTCGGGAAAACCTTGACCCCAAACTTGCATCCTTATTTCTTGAGCGAGGTTGGATGCAGCATCAGATTCTTCGAGTGGCCCATCGATATGGATCGAATTGTCGATGATGTTTTTTTTGAATTCTGATGTAACAACATCATTGAATAACTCTGAGAAACGTTCAAGTTGGTTTTTCCTAATAGTCAGTCCGGCAGCCATTGCGTGGCCGCCAAACTTATCGATAACGTTCGGATCTATTTTGGTTAGCGTGTCTAGTACGTCTCGGAGATGGATGCCCTGTATGGACCTACCGGAGCCTTTAAGGGCTCCATTTTTTTCGAGAGCAAAAGCAATAACTGGACGGTTAAGCTTTTCTTTTACGCGTGACGCTAGAATACCAACTACGCCTGAATGCCAATGGGGGTCGAACAGTGTGACTCCCGAATTCACTTTGGTTTCTAAGGCATCTAGAATTTTTAAGGCTTGATCTTTCATTTCGCCTTCAATGTGTCGTCGCTCCACATTGAGTCGGTCCAATTCTTCGGCTAACTTTATGGCAACTTCAGGATTGTCTGCGATTAAGCACTCAATCCCCAGCTTCATATCGGTCAGTCGTCCTGCTGCGTTGAGTCGAGGTCCTACTGCAAATCCAAAATCGGCTGAGCGAGCTAGAGATGGTTTTTTCTTAGCTACGCGGAGTAATGCTTTTATTCCGGGGTTTATTTTCCCTGATCGGATGCGTCGTAATCCTTGAGCGACGAGAATTCGATTATTTCTATCTAGCGCAACAACATCTGCGACTGTGCCTAGTGCAACGAGATCTAGAAGATCGGCCAGGTTTGGCTCGGATCCTGTCTCTTCGAAATGACCTCGGTCCCTTAATTCACTTCTCAGTGCGATTAATACATAGAACATAACTCCTACGCCAGCGATAGATTTACTCTCAAAATCATCGCCAGGTTGGTTGGGGTTTACAATGCAAGCGGCTTGCGGTAACTCAGCGCCGGGCAGATGATGGTCTGTAATCAATACGTCAATGCCAAGCTCATTGGCTCTTGCTACACCGCTGATGCTGGCGATTCCATTGTCTACAGTAATGATTAAGTCGATATTTTTTGCAGCCACAATGTCCACAATTTCAGGAGTTAGGCCATACCCGTGCTCAAACCGATTGGGCACGAAATAATCAATAGTTACGCCCGCATCACGAAGAAAGAGGATGGCTATGGCGGCTGCTGTGGCACCATCGGCATCGTAATCGGCAACGATTAACATTTTTTGTTGGTTATAGATTGCGTCTGTTAATAATTGCGCCGCTTTTCGACAATTTTTGAGATTGTCGTAAGGAATTAAATTTGAAAGTGCATCGTCTAGCTCCTCGATCTCTTTGATGCCCCTGGCCGCAAGAACGCGCGCAAGAATAGGGGACAGACCGTATTCTTTCAGTTTCTTTTGAGTAACGTCGGATGCTTTCCGTACGTGAATGGCGCGCTTGTCATCAATTACAGGCATTTCTTATCCAATCAATAGTTTTGCCTGTTTTTAACCAAAATTTATGCAACATATACTTCTGTCTCTTATACACATCTCCGAGCCCACGAGACAGGCAGAAATCTC